>NZ_LNGH01000015.1 GCF_011057715.1 Marinitoga sp. 38H-ov | reverse complement strand
AAAACTAGTTAGAAGTATTTATTATATGCTTAAAAATAATTCATCCTATAATCCTATTGAATTATCTCAATCTTCTAAAAAAATGGTGTTTTTAAAGGATGATAGTAATAATCAATAATAATAATTAAGCGTTTACAATTAACAAAACAACTAAATAATTCTAATTTTTGCACCATGTGCATAATATTTGTTTTACTCTTTTTTCTATCTGTATTATTCTGAATTCTTGTTATTTTTCATCTTTGTTAATTTTCATTGTTTTTTTATTTCCCTCTTGACTTATTACCGGAGACTAAATATATAATTAAATAATATAAAAAATGCCTTCCGGCAAGGAAGGCATTTTTTATTCCGCTCTCCCTACGCCGGTATTATCCGGATCAGGTGCTGGGGTCTAAGGTTTCCACCTTAATCTCAGCTCCGGAATAGGAGCTCCCCCGGCGGTCATGATTTTAATATATTATATATTATTATCATAAAATATGTAATTATACTTAAGTTACAAATTAATTAAGAATACTCAAATTTTTTGACTAACTAGTCAGTCAGTAAAACAGTTGTTAAAAATTTCATTATATCTATTTTTAAACAAATTATGTACTGACAGTTCAATTTTATGACTTATTATGTCATATTTGAAACTATTTGTAAAAAGTATTATAATATAGTTGACTAACCAGTCAGTCAAGAGGTGATAATATGGTATCAGATACAAAGAATAAAAAACTTATATATAAAGAAAAAAGAAGAAAGGAAATTGCAGAAAATGCTTTAGATTTAATATTATCAAAAGGACTTTCCAATTTTACAATGGATGAAGTTGCAAAAGAAACTGGTGTTTCAAAAGGAACATTATACTTGTATTTTGATAGCAAAGATTCTCTAATAATAACAGCATTTGGTATATTAGTGGAAAGATTAAAAAATTATATTGGAAAGCTCATTCCTAAGGAAACATCAAAAGAAGAAAAAGCTAAAGCTATTATTAAACTATATTCAAAAATAATAAAAGAATTTCCTTCTGATGATCTTTTAAGGCTTTTTGAAATATTAATTAATTCAATTCATAATAAAAAAAGAATTAAAGAATTAGTTGAATTATTTCACGAATATTATTCTCAATTATTTGAGCTTTGGTCAGAATTTGTTCCAAATAAAACTATAGCTATTATATTACAGGCTATGATTGATGGTATTGGTATTTATAAATCTGTAGGAGTTGATTTTGAAGAAGGAGAGTTATGCCCATCTTTGGAATTCATTATTGGAAAAATAATTTCTTAAATAAATTTTAAAAGGAGGGATTTATATGAAAATCCTTGACAGTATGAAAGCTATGATGATGAAACAATCCGCAAAATTAGTAACTAACGTTGTAAGGAATGCTGAAGTTGAAGATTTAGCTAAATTATTAAGAACTTTAGCTAATTTTGCTAAAGAACCTGCAAAAAGTGGTTTAAGAAAATTGGCTGAAGGTGCAGAAAACAGAGATCCTATGTTAGTAAATTGGTCTAATACATTTAAAAAGGCTAATCCAAAAGTCGTAGAAAAAATCATTAATAATCTTATTATAAACGAATTTGCTGTTGGCGAAAAAGTAAGACAAGAAAAAATGCATGAATATGAGGCGGTTTTACCAAAACTAGCTGTTATTAGTCCAACATATGCATGTAATTTAAGATGTGTAGGTTGTTATGCCGGATTATATGGACATAAATACCAATTATCCAAAGATGAATTATTTAGTGTAATTAGACAATTTAATGATTTAGGTATATATTTCTTTGTAATCACTGGAGGAGAACCATTTATATATCCACATTTGTTTGAAATGCTTGAAGAATTTAATGATTCATATTTTATGATTTATACAAATGGTACCTTAATAGATGAAGAAAAAGCTAAAAGATTAGCAGAATTAGGTAATGCTACATTATCTATTTCAGTTGAAGGTTTTGAAGAAATGACTGATTGGAGAAGAGGTCAAGGTGTATTTAAAAAAGTATTAAAAGCTTGGGAATTATTAACAAAATATGGTGTAATATATGGAGCTTCAGTTACAGCAACTAGAAAAAATCACGAACTAATTATGAGTGATGAATTCTGGAATTTCTTAAAAGATAATAATGTATCTTATGTTTGGATTTACCAATTTATGCCTGTTGGTATGGATCCAACCATGGATCTTGTTCCAACTCCAGAACAAAGATATCAAAGATTTGAAATAACAGAAAAGAAAAGATTAGGTGGAGAATTTGCATTTGTTGCTGATTTCTGGAACCATGGTTTCTTAACTCATGGTTGTTTAGCTGCTGGAGCAAAATACTTGCATATTAACGCTAAAGGTTATGCAGAACCTTGTGTATTCCAACAATTTGCTGTAGATAATATTAGAGAAAAATCTATTATTGAAATAATAAAATCTCCATTCTTTGAATCATATAAGAGAACAATTCCATATTCAAATAATTTATTTAGACCTTGTCCTATTATCGATAATCCAAAAGTATTTAGATCTATGGTTAAAAAATTCAATGCTATTCCTCAACATCCTGGAAGTGAAAAGGTTATTACTGAATTAGCACCAGAAATTGATAAATTAGCAGATGGTTGGAAAACATATGCTGATAAGTTATGGTATGAAAAAGGTTATGCAGAAAAATATCCTTCCAAAAGAGGAGTATACAATTACGAAACAAGAATGAAAAGATATGCAAATAACGAAGAAAAATTAGCTTTAGATAAAAAAGGATAATATAAAATCCCCAGAAAGTTTCTGGGGATTTTATTAGCAGTTTAATATTTATATATGTTGTGGAAATCTTAATTCGAAAATTGTTCCTTTACCTAATTCTGATATAACATTAATTCTACCTTTTAACTGTTCAATTAACTTCTTAACAATCGCTAATCCCAATCCACTACCTGGTTTGTTTTTAGAAAGTCTAACAAATGGTTTAAATATTTCACTTAATTTTTCTGTTGGCATTCCTGGTCCACTATCTTCAACAATAATTATATATTCTTTTGTTTTCTCATCAAAATTTATTTTAACATTAACATATCCTTCGTCAGTATATTTAATAGCATTTCCAACAATATTTACTAAAATTTGTTTCATTTTAATTGGATCAGTTTCTATCATTTCTGGAATATTTTCTCCAAATTTTATATTTAACTCTACTTCCGGTGATAATTGAGGTTCAACTATTGATATTGATTCGTAAATTAAAAATTTTAAATGTAACTCTGTTATATTTATTTCCTCTTCTCTATTTAGCTTATTAAATGTTGATAAATCAGATATTAACGAATTCATATGCTTTGAACTTAAATATATTTTTCTTACTAAATCTATTATTTCATCCTTTGATAAATCATTTTTACTTCTTAAAATACTTTCTGCATATCCTAATATAGCTGTCAAAGGAGTTCTTACCTCATGAGTTATAAAACTTAAATATATTTTATTTAATTCATTAGCATTTTTTTCTTCATCTCTTAAAGCCTTTAAAGTTAAAAATGTTGATGCAAAACTTCCAAATATTTTTAATGATTTTTTAGCAGTTTCACTAAACATATTTAAATTGAAATTATCTATATATATATGCCCTTTTATTTTATTTCCAACTTTTAACGGGTAGGCTAAAGTTATCATTTTTTCATGCTTTTCATGTAGCATAAATACACTTTCTTTAAAAATTTGTGACGGGCTTCTATATTCCTCAAACGAATCTATTTCAAGTATATCTTCTCTATCTATATATTTATATATATAGGAATCTTCTAAAGGAACTATTAAATTTTCTATAATATTTTCATTATAATTATATCCAGCTACTGCTTTGTATAAAGTGTTATCTATAAGCCAAATGGTCCCAGCCTCTGCTTCAGGAATACTTTCCACTGCAACAGATAATAATTTTTTCATAAATTCTTTTTCATTTTCTTCTCCTGTAAATTTGGTGGATAATTCAGCCATCAGTTCAAAATTGGATAAAATATCATTTTCACAATTCATTACCCTACCTCCATTTTTTCTATTTCTTTACAATTATAACACATTTTTTATACTTGTCAAATCATTAATGAAGAATTTTTCATGAGCCATAATTGCAATAACAAAGTTATAGTAAATTTTCTATTTTTAAGATGTTACTCATATATAAAAAATAACCCCCAACTTTTAGTTGGGAGTTTTTTTTATTGTATTTCGTATTTTGTTCCGTCAGGAGTATCTTTTAAAATAATTCCAATATCTTTCAATGTATCTCTAACATAATCACTTAATTGGAAATTTTTTTCTTTTCTTAAAGCATTTCTAACATCAATTAATAGATTCATTAATTCTTCAGTTTTTAATTCTTTTTCTTCTTTTGTAGGTAATTCAAAAATTCCTAATATTGGACCAAATTCATTTCTTATTAAATGATATGCTTCTAATACTCTTTGTTCATTATTTTCATCAAAAGCTTTATTTAATTCATTAACTAAATCAAATATTAAAGCTATAGCTTTAGGTGTATTAAAATCTAATGATAAATATTCTATAAATTCTTTTATTTTTTCTTTCATATAATCAGATTTTGGTATATATGGAACATGAGAATTATATTTTTCTTCTACTCTTTTTAATGAATCATTTACCCTCTTAACAGATTTTTTTTGCGCATTTAATCCTTCTTCTGTAAAGTCTAAAGGTGTTCTATAATGTTTTGATAAAATGTATGTTTTAATTGTATCAGCATCATATACCTTTACTAATTCTCTAACTAACCATATATTACCAATAGATTTAGACATCTTTTCTCCAGAAAATCTAATCATACCATTATGCATCCAATATTTTGCAAATGTTTTTCCATGTCTAGCTTCTGATTGAGCTTTTTCGTTTTCATGATGTGGAAATACCAAATCATTTCCACCAGCATGAATATCGAATGTATCTCCTAATAAACAATTGGACATTACTGAACATTCTATATGCCAACCTGGTCTTCCTTTTCCCCATGGACTTTCCCAATATGGTTCTCCTTCTTTAGCAGCTTTCCATAATGTGAAATCCAAAGGGTTTTTTTTCTTATCTGATATTTCAATTCTTGCACCGGAAATCATATCTTCAGGATTTCTATGGGATAATTCACCATATTTTTCAAACTTTGAGACATCAAAATATACATCTCCAGCCGATTCATATGCAAATCCTTTATTTATAAGATCTTCTATAAATTCTATTATTTCTGAAACATAATTAGATGTTTTAGGATGATAATTAGCAGCTCTAATTCTTAAGTTATATGAATCCTTCCAATATTCAACTATATACCTTTCTGCTATTTCTTCAAAAGGAACTCCCTCTTCATTAGCCTTATTAATTATCTTATCATCAATGTCAGTAAAGTTTTGAACCATTGTTACTTTGTAACCTATATATTCCAAAAATCTTCTGAATGCATCAAAGACAATCATAGGCCTAGCATTACCAACATGAATTAAATTGTATATTGTTGGACCACAAACATACATTCTCACATGATTTTTTTCAATAGGTTCAAAATCAACCAGTTCACCTTTTAATGTATCAAATATTTTTACCATCTTGCCACCACTCTTTCCAGTCTTTGTAAAACCCTATTCCTACCTATTAAATGAATAGTTTTTACTAAATCCGGACCTTCAAAAGAATCTGTTAATATTTTTCTTAAAGACATATAAAATGGCTTTTTCTTAGGTTTCGCTTCTTTCATAGCTTCTTTTATATTTTTTAATATAGTTTCTACTTTCCAATCTGGATCATTTAAAATCTTTTCATATATTGATTTAATTGTATTCTTAACTCCATCTTCATCTAAGAATGATTTTAACTCTTCATTTTCTAAATCAGCATCAAAATCCTTTAAGAATATTTCCAATTTATCTGGTATTTGAGATAAATCTTCTACTGATTCCCTTACAATATCTACAGCTTCTGTTACCCATTTCTTATTATTTTCAAATTGTTCTTCTGTTAATAATCCTTTTTCAAGTATAAATGGTTTTGATAATTTTACTACTCTATCTAAATTAGCTTGTCTAATATATACACCATTCATCCATTTTAATTTTTCATTATCAAAAATTGCAGGACTAGAATTTACTCTGTTTAAATCAAAGTTCTCTATCATTTCTTCCAAAGTCATTATTTCCTTTCCTTCTGGATGTGACCAACCTAACAATGCTAAATAATTTACTAATGCTTCTGGTAAATACCCCTTATTTCTAAATTCTTCTACTGATGTTGCTCCATGTCTCTTTGATAATTTCTTTCCATCAGGACCTAATATCATTGAAACGTGAGCAAATTCAGGAACCTTTACACCAAAAGCTTCATATAATGCAACTTGTCTTAATGTATTTGATAAATGATCATCGCCTCTAATTACATGTGTAATTTCCATTGTCATATCATCTATAACAACTGCATAATTATATGTAGGTAGTCCATTACTTCTCATAATAATAAAATCACCAATCGCACCTTCGCCAAATGTTACTGGCCCTTTAATTAAATCATTAATTGAAAATGCTTTCCTTGGCATTTTAAAAAATACTACTGGATTTAATCCTTTTTCAGCAAATTCTTTTTTTCTTTCTTCTGTATTATATGGTTCTAATAATTCATATGAATAATGTGGTGGTTTACCTTCTTTAGCTAATTTTTCTTTTATTTCTTCCATTTCTTCAGGATAAACATATGAATAATATGCTTTACCTTCATTAATCAACTTTTCTGCCATTTGATTATATATATATGTTCTTTCACTTTGTCTATATGGTCCATATTCTCCTTTTACATTAGGCCCCTCATCCCAATCTAATCCTAACCATGTTAATGCTTCAATTAATTGATCTTCTGATTCTTTTGTCGACCTTTCTATATCAGTATCTTCAATTCTTAAAACAAATATACCATTGTATTTTTTCGCAAATAAATAATTATATAATGCAGTTCTTGCTCCACCTACATGTAAATAGCCAGTTGGACTTGGTGCAAATCTTACTCTAACCATTTTATATCCCTCCTAATAATTTTGCTCTTGTATATGCTGCTATAGTTTTAGCATCTGTAATTTCATTTTTTAATATCATATTTTCAAATTCTTCTATTTTTATTTTTTTTACTTCCAAAAACTCATCTTCATCTAAATTCATCTCAGTATTTTCAAAATCTTTTGCTAAAAATAAGTGAATAACTTCATTAGAAAAACCTGGTGTTGTGTATATATATCCTAAATATTCCCATATTTTTGCCTTTTTCCCTATTTCTTCTTCTAACTCTCTTTTTCCGCATTCCAAAGGTTCTTCACCTGGTTCATCGAATTTCCCTGCCGGAATCTCTAATAAGCTATTTCCTATTGGAAATCTATATTGTTCAACTAAATATACATATTCATTTTCTACTGGCAATACAGCAACAGCTCCTGGATGAACAACATATTCTCTTGTTGATTCTTTACCGTTTGGCAATTCAACAATACTTTTTCTAACATCCAATAATACTCCAGAAAATATTTTTTCTTCTTTAATTTGTTTTTCTTCTAAATGCATATTATTGCCTCCTAAATTTTAATGCTAAAACGGTTACATCATCATTTGGATAATTAAAATCCAAATAAAGATTAATCATATTTCTTATATTATTAATAACTTCTTTAGGACTACTATATTTTTTCTCAGATATAACATTGTATAATGATTTTTCATCAAAATCTTTTATCTCTATTAAACCATCTGTATATAATAATATTATAGTGTCATTATCTATTTTCTTATTATGAATATGTATATTATCGTTATTAATTAATCCAACCCCTAATGGAAAATCTGTTTCAATATCTATTTCTACTTTATCCTTTTTTAAAAAAATTATTTCTCTGTGAGCCATATTAACATATTCTATCTCATTATCAAATATAATAGAAAATATTCCCGTAAAATATCTTCCATCAAAAAAATGTTCTTTTGTTTTTTCTTCTAATTTTAATATTATATCTTTTAAATTTTTTTCTTCTTTAACTATTTGTTCTATCTCCTGTTTTACTATAATAGATAATAATGCTGAGGTAACTCCATGACCAGATATATCATATATATATACGAAAAATTTATTATCATCTAACGGTATTATATCCAACATATCTCCAGATGTATAATGCGATGATACATATATATAGTCAAATATAATATCACCAATTTTTTTATTTTTTGGTAATAATCCCTTTTGTACTATCCTTGCAATTTTTATATCTTTCTCATAATTTTCTAAAGTATCCTTTAATTTTTTTTGAATTATGTAAAATTCATGATGCTTTTTAATTCTAATTATTAATTCATATGGATTTGTTGGCTTTATTAAATAATCTGAAGCACCAGATTTAAATGCTTGTTCTTTTATTTCATTATCCCTTATAGTTGTTAAAAATATTATAGGTATATCCTTATTAGATAAACTTTTACAAAGAGTAATTCCATCAATTTCCTGCAAATTCTGCTCTAATATGACAATATTTGGCTCATTATATTGAGCCATTTTTAACCCTTCTAATCCATTTGATGCTTCATACACCTCAATTTCTTTATCTAAATCACTATTTAATAATATTTCTTTTAAATATGATCTTTGTTCAACATTTCCATCAACTATTAGTATTTTTATCATCTAATTCTTCTCCAGAAAAACCATAAGGAAGAAGATCTTCAACACTCATCTCTTTAAAATCTTTTTTCAAATTAGTAAGAATTACTTCATCAACTCCAAACTCCGCAATAACCTGCCTACAAGCTCCACACGGACTAATAGGTTTATCTGTATCTCCTATAACTACCAATGTTTCAAAATCTTTTTCGCCATCTGATACAGCTTTAAATATAGCCGTCCTTTCAGCACACATTGACAAACCATATGATGCATTTTCTATATTTGTTCCTGTATATATTTTCCCACTTTTTGTCAATAATGCAGCTCCAACTTTAAACTTTGAATATGGAGAATATGATTTATTCATTGCATCTTTAGCCTTTTTATATAACAATTCAAATTTTTCATCATTTATTTTCATTAAAATCCTCCTTAACAGTTATTTTAACCTTATCTATTTTATTTTTTGAAACGGAAACTATTTCAAAAATTACTCCTTCAAGAGCTATTTTCTCTCCAGCTTTTGGAAATCTTTCAAACTCTTCTAATAATAATCCACCTATAGTTTCAAAATCCGTTTCTGGTAATTCTAAATCCAATTCTCTTTCAATATCGTTTATAGGTGTTGTACCATTTACTAAATATGTCTGTTTCCCTAGTTTAACTATATTTATTTCTTCTGATACAATATCATATTCATCTAATATTTCACCCGTTAATTCTTCCAAAATATCTTCTAATGTAACTAAACCAGCAGTCCCTCCATATTCATCTACTACAATGGCCATATGAGTATGTTTTTCTAAAAATAATTTCATAACATCTCTAACTTTCATAGTAAGAGGGATATATTCCACTTTATGCATTAAATTTTTTATATTTAATTGTAATATATCTTCTTTCATTCCTTCTTTTTCAATTATTTTGAATAAATCTTTAGCATAACATACACCTATTATATTATCAATTGATTCTTTATATATTGGAATTCTTGAATATCCTTCTTCGTTGATTAATTTAACAAAATCATCTAAATTTTCTTCTTCGGAAATAGCAACAATATCAACTCTTGGTGTCATAATTTCTTTAACTGAAATTTCTTTTAATTCAAGGCCTCTTTTCATAATAAACTTTTCGTCTTTTTCGATAACACCTTCTTCGTGACCAATATCAAGATAATTAATTATTTCATCTTCTGTTATAAACGGAGCCTCACTAATTTTTTCCCCACCAAATAGTTTTATAAAAAAGTTGGAAATATTGACTAATAACCATACTATAGGTTTTAATATATATGTTAAAAATGAAATAACAGGAAATACTATATTAAAAAATTTTTCTGTATTTTCTCTAGCATATACTTTAGGGGTTATCTCACCAAAAATCAAAATAATTAATGTTAATAATCCAGTAACTATACCTACAACTCTACCCGTATTACCAGGTACTAACTCTATAATAAAAGCTGTAGTTAACGATGATACTAAAATATTTACCAGATTATTCATTACTAATATAGTAGTTAATAATTGATTAGGATGCTGCAAAAAATGATGTAATTTTTCCCTCACATTTTCATTATCTTCATTTTCAATTAAATCTTTTACCTTCAATCTACTCATTGAAGTTAATGCAGTTTCTGATGCTGAAAAAAACGCCGATAGAAATAACAATCCTATAATTTCTACAATCATTACAATTATCTGCTGATAACTGGGGTCTTCCACAATTCATCCTCCTTATTTATCTTAATCTTTTAAATCCATAACCTAAGGTTTCTGTATTTGGTAATATGTTAACAAAAGCATTTTCATCAATATTTCTTATAATCCTTCTTAATTCACCCAATTCTCTTCTAGTTAATACAACCATTAAAACATTTTTTTCTTTTAAAGTATATCCACCTTTTCCATCTATAATTGTTACACCTCTATCTAAATCTTTTAATATTTTCTCTTTAATTTTATCACATTTTTCACTTATTACAAAGACTGTTCTTGTTGATTCAAAACCTTCCACTACTGTATCAATCATTTTAGAAGTAACAAATATTGTTATAACACCATACATTGGAACAATAGGATTTATCAAAAATGCAGATGCTGTAACTAAAGAATCAACTAACAATAACCCTTTCCCCGAGGATATATGAAAATACTTATTGATAATTAATGCTATTATGTCAGTTCCACCTGTAGATGCATTTCTCCATATTACCAGTCCTATTCCTATTCCTGTTAATACTCCACCATATATCGCACTAATCAATAATGGATCCATATTATAACTATTATTTAATAATAATTCTTTCATCATTTTATCTAAATGCAAAACCTGTTCAAAATAATCAATTAAAACAGATAAAAGTCCTGCCGCATAAATACTTTTAAATCCAAATCCTATACCCAATAGCCAAAAACCTAAGGTAAATAAGAAAACATTATACACAAGCATTTGAAGACCTAGCCACCATCCAAATAAACTTTTTAAAACTATAGCTAAACCACTAACTCCGCCAGCTACAATTGAAAATGGATCAAGAAACAAAACTATACCCAAAGCAGTTAATATAGTTCCAATAGTAATAATAAAATAATTAAACGCCTCTTTTTTAATTTTTTTTACCAATTTTTATTCCCCCAATTTCTTAAGTTTTGCAATTTCCTTTAATAATTTTCTTTCTCTCAATCCCGGTTTCTTAAATTTAACATTAATTTTAACATATAAATCTCCATATTTACCAGTTCTAAAATCAGGCAACCCTTGACCTTTTAATACAAGAACTGTACCTGGGTTTGTTCCCTCAGGAATCTTTAATGTCGTTTTACCATTTAATAAATTTAACTCTAATGTATCTCCTAATAAAGCTTGAATATAATCTATATCAACTGTAGTTTCTAAATTGCTACCTTTTCTAATAAACCTTGGATGATTTTTAACATTTACCTTTATAATCAAATCTCCTGCGGGGCCACCATTTTTACCATCATTCCCTTTACCAGGTATCCTAAATGCATATCCATCCTCAACACCAGCTGGAATATTTATATCTACTTTTTCCCTTATTATTACCTTACCACTTCCATGACACACATCACATCTTTCACTTATTATCCTACCCTCACCATTACATGTAGGACATTGATAATTTCTTACAAATACACCAAAAAATGTTCTCTCTTCCTCTTTTATAGTTCCAGTACCATTACATCTAGGACATGTTGTAAAACTAGTCCCATTTTTCGCACCTGTACCTTTACATGATTTACATTCAGTATATCTATCGTATTCAATATGTTTTTTTATATCATTTAATACATCTTTTAAATCTACAGTAATAGAAAAGAATTTATCTTCACCCTTTACAGGCGGTTTAGAGGTTCTTTGTCTTCTTTTGGAAGACGAACTTCCTCCCATGAACATATCAAAAATATCAGAAAAAGGACTTCCAGAATCTCCAAAGTTGCCAAAATTACCAAATAAATCTTCAAATAAATCTTCAAATCCTCCTCTTCCACCTTGGTTTGGTGGTGGCATACCATTCTCTGGAACAAATCCAAATCTATCGTATAATGATTTCTTTTGAGGATCACTTAATACTTCATATGCCTCTTGAATTTCTTTAAACTTTTCTTCTGCTTCTTTTTTATTCTCTTGATGTCTATCTGGATGCCATTTTTTTACTAATTGTCTATATGCTTTTTTTATTTCTTCTGGAGACGCGTCTTTTGAAACTCCTAATATTTTATAATAATCTTTTTTTTGGTTCAATACTATTCACCCCTTTCTTCGTTTGTTACATCATCATTTCCATTATCTTCTTTTTTTATAGGTTTTATAGCTACTTTTACCTTAGCTGGTTCTAATATTTTACCTTCGAGTTTTATTCCCGGTGATTCTAAACTAAATACATGATACTCTTCAACCTCATCTGTTTCAATCCTTTCTATAGCTTCATGTTCAAAAGGATCAAACTTATCATTTTTATTTGGCGTTATAAATTCTATTCCTATATCTTCAATTGTTTTAACTAACGATTTATATACCATTTCTACACCTTTAGCAAAAATATCAAGATTTTCTTGATTATTCATAACTATACTAAAGTTTTTATATATTGGAAGTATTTGCTTAATAATATTTTCCTTTGCTTCCTTTTTTATTCTCAGTTTTTCTTTTTGTACAATATCTTTATAATTTTCAAAATCCACTTTTAAATTTACTGCGTAATTTTTTATTTTTTCATATTCTTCTATTTTCTTTTCATATTCTTCTTTTATTTTTTCCTTTTCATCTTTTTCTTCTTCGAGTTGTTTTTTTAACTCTTCTATTTCGTTCATTAATTTTTCCATATCAGTATCTAATTCTTTCTCTTTGTTTTCTATATTATCTATATTCTTTTTTGGCATTATAATCCCTCCTTAGAATTTTATAAATTTTTAGATATTATTTTTGATAATCTAGATGTATATTCTTTTAAAACAGAATATATCCTCTTATAATCACTATATTTAAAAGTTATAATAGCAACCTTCCCTAACGGATTAGCATTATAACAATATGATGTTTCAAACATCGCAAAATTTTTTAATTCGCTTATTTCAAATTCATTCCCAATAGTTACTTTAATTTCCATATCAAATGGTTTCATAGAAAATAATTGAGCCTTTAATTTATCTTCCTCAACAATTTTTGATAGAAAAATTATTTCTTTTGTGTTAAAATATTCTGTAGATATAATTCTAGCAAGTCCATTAACAATAAATTTATTTCTAAAAAACTCCTCTACTAATAAAAAGACTAAATTATATAAATTTATTATTCTAACATCCTTTTCTCCTTCTATTGTTTTAGATTTTATAATATTTATTATCTCATGCATAGATTTTCCAACAAGACCTTCATTTAATATTTTTTCTAATTCTTTTACAGAAGGAAAACCAAATTTCTCCACTGTTCTAGTAATAGATAATCCCAAATTAGTCATTAATGTTATTTGATAAAAATCATTTGTTAAATCCGAAACTACAGCTCTCGTTATATATACATATTTTGAATCTGGTAATTCCAAAATAACTATTCCATTTGTCAATTCAGACAATACCTTGGAAAATCTGTCAAACATTAAATTTATATCATAAAATTTATATTCTTGAGGTAATTCAATATTTTTACTAGAAACTGAAAAACTTTCTTTAATAGCTTCAAAATAAAGTCTTAGCGCATTATCCGTAGGTATTCTACCAGCGCTAGAATGTGGTTGGAATATTAAATTTAAATGTTGCAATTTCTGCATATCATTTCTAATAGTTGCTGAACTAACATTTAAATTTGATTTTTTTAATATTTCCGATGAACTAATTGGTTTTTTTTCTTCAATAAAATTTTCTATAATAGCAAATAATACTCTCTTTTGTCTATTACTCAATTCTTTTGGCATTTTATCACTCCTTTTTTTCGAGTGCTAATTATATGATATCATAAAAAGAGGGTTGTAAAAAATTAATTATTAGTGTAAAATTAGTTAAGAAATGTTTCAAGGAGCGTGAGAATATGAATGGTCATGATATTATTAATATTTTAAGTGATATAATTATTGAGCATAACTTTCCATTGGATATGGAAATAAATCATATTACTAATAATACAAACAATATAAAACCAGGATCTGTTTTTGTTTGTATTAAAGGCAATAATTTTGATGGACATGATTTTATTAAAACAGCTATTGAATTCCACGCAAATCTAATAATATCAGAAAATGCTAAAAAAACACCTATTGATTATCCATATATTCTCGTTAGTGATACAAAAGAGGCATATGCATTGCTTAATTATGCATATTATAACATAAATTTTGAAGATTTTAATTTTATTGGGGTTACAGGAACAAACGGAAAAACAACAGTTATTTCACTAATCCATCATGTCTTAACCCAAACTCAAAATAGTTCTTTAATTAGCACTGTTGGAATTAAATTAAATGATGAATTATTATATGAACCATATAATACAACTCCAGGTGTTGATGAAATTGCAAAAATAATAAATCTTTCAAAAGAAAGATCTATTAAGAATATTTGTATAGAAGTTTCATCTCACGCTCTATCTCAAAAAAGAGTTTTTAAGATTCCTTTTAAAATAGCAATATTAACAAATATTACAAGAGACCATTTAGATTATCATTCAAGCTTTGAAGAATACAAGCAAACAAAATACTCATTATTCAAACAACTAGACGGCATTGGAATCATTAATTTAGACGCTATAAACCCAAATGAAGTTCCATATGATAATTTAATAACATACGGATTTGATACTAATTCAGATTATATAATAAAAGATGTTGAATATAACAACTCACAAATGAGTTTTACAATTGTTGAACCTGATGGTATTGAAAACAATATACATACTAACTTAATTGGCGAGTATAATGCACAAAATATTACAGCTGCATTTGTGGCTTTAATTAACTTAGGAATTGAAAGAGAAGAAATCAGGCATAATATTTCTACATTTACCGGAGTACCTGGAAGATTTCAATTAGTAGAAAATACAAAAGATATTGAGTATAAGGTATATATTGATTTTGCTCATACCCCTGATGCTTTAGAAAAAGTACTTAAAAGCGCCAGAAAAATCACAAAAGGTCGTGTTATATTAGTATTTGGAGCAGGAGGATCTGCTGATATTGGAAAAAGAAAAATTATGGGCGAAATTGCATCAAAATACAGCGATTTAATTATTATTACTGATGATGATCCAAAAGATGATGATCCAGATGAAATAATTGAACAAATATTAGAAGGAATTAATAAGGAGAAAACTTACATTGTCATTAGAAATAGAAAAACAGCTATAAAAGCCGCAATTAGCTTTGCTTCACGTGATGACATTATAATAATCGCAGGTAGAGGACATGAGAAATTCCAATTATATGAAAATGGAAGAAAAATTCCTTTTAATGATTATGAAGTTGCTTACGATATTGTTCAAAAGTTTAGAAAGGTGATGAAACGATGAAATATGAAATTGATTCACGTAAAATATCTGAAGGTGATATATTTATTGCAATAAAAGGAGAAAGAAATAATGGTCATGACTTTGTAAATGAAGCGTTTAAAAAAGGTGCTCAAAAGGCCATTGTTGAAGAACCTAGAGACTATATTAAGGAAGTTATTTTGGTAGATAATGTTATTAATTATATAAATGAAAAAGCTTCTCAAATAATTAAAAATTCAAAAATAAGAATAGGTATTACAGGATCAAACGGAAAAACTACTACAAAGTTTTTCCTTTTTCATTTATTATCATATGGATTTAATGTTTTTAAAACAGAAAAAAATTATAATACAGAAATAGGAATACCTATAAGCATTTTAAACAATTATAATAATCAGCCTGTTTCAATTTTAGAAATGGGTTTAAGAAAAGAAAATGATTTAGAATATCTTTCAAAATATTATAGTCCAAATATTTCAATAATATTAAATATCGGTACTTCTCATATTGAATTTTTTAAAACTAGAGAAAATATTGCAAAAGAAAAATTAAAAATAATTTCTCATTCAGAAAAACCCGGGCTGATATTCATTAATGGTGATGAACCGCTTTTAGATATAAATTATCCAAAAGATATAAAAGTTTACAAATTTGGAGAAAATAAAAATAATGATGGTTATTTAATTGATTATGAATATCTTAATGGAAATACTCGCGTATATTATAATATATACGGCGAATCGTTAATGCTTACTTTATCCGGTATATGGAATAAAGGTCAATTATTAGATGCTTTGGTTTCTTTAATGGTTTCATTATATTTCGAAATACCAATTGATCCATTCTATATTTCTAGTTTTAAATTACCGGAAAAAAGATTTGATTTTAAAAGATACAATAATTCCATTGTAATAAATGATGCATATAATGCCTCAAAAGAATCATTTTTTGCAGCTTTCGAAACATTTAAAAAAATGAATATATCTGAGAAAAAAGTACTCATAATGGGAGAAATGTTAGAACTAGGAGATAATAGTTATAATTATCATTTAGAAGTTCTAAAAAAAGCAAAAGAATTATTTGATGAAATATATTTTTACGATCCAGAAAATAAATATAATTTTGATGAAATTAATATTATTAAAACCAAAGACGATATTATTAAAGTTTTAAATTTACCATATTCTTTTATATATGTTAAAGGTTCAAATGGCACAAATTTATGGAAAATAGTTGAAGATACTATAAAAGGAGGATAAAATGATTTTTTTTATAATTTTAATTCTAATTATCGAATTCATATTATATCCAAAATATATCACTTGGGCAAGAAAAAAACAATTTGGACAATATATTAGACCTGAAGGTCCTGATTTACATGGTTATAAGCAAGGAACTCCAACTGCTGGTGGTATTATATTTATTCCAACTATTGTATTATTAAATACAGTAGTATTTTTATTTCTTAAAGATCCCATATTCTTATATATATCAATAGCTTCATTATTATTTGGAATTATAGGTTTTTTTGATGATTTCAGCTCTATATATAAAAAGGAAGCAATGGGATTAACACCTAAAGGAAAATTAATTTTACAAATTGCATTTTCAATATTATTGTATTTTATATTTTCAAAATATTTTTCACCAATTGATGTTTATATTCCATTTGTTCATATTCAATATAATTTAAATTCATACATATATTTTATTTTATACGTTTTTTTATTTACCGGATTTTCAAATGCAACAAATCTAACAGATGGTTTAGATGGTTTAGCTGGAGGCACATTTATTATATCTGCTATATTTACTATATTAATAAGCGTTCTATTATTTAATGCATCATTATATTTACTATTTACTATAGTACTTCCAATATCCATATTTTTAATTTTTAATGTAAAACCAGCAAAAGTTTTTATGGGTGATACCGGCTCTTTAGCATTAGGGGCTATACTTTCAGCTTTAGTTACTTATTACCATATTGAATTATTCTTAATCTTTACTGGATTTATATTTATTGTAGAAACATTAAGCGTAATAATTCAAGTATCTTCATTTAAATTAAGAGGAAAAAGAGTTTTTCTAATGTCACCTATTCATCATCACTTTGAATTAAAAAAATGGCCAGAAGAAAATATTACCTTTAGGTTTATTATAATAAATTTAATTTTATCTTTAATTGGACTTGGAGGATTAATATGAAAATATGTCTTGTTGGTTATGGTATTAGTAATGAAGAATTATTAAAAAACATTTTAATTAATGAAAATAATGAAATATGCATAAGCAATAATAAGCCTTTCTCCGATAAAGATAAACTTTTTTTTGAAAAAAATAATATATCATATGAAGAAAATCACGGCAATTTATTAAAATCATCAGATTTGGCAATAATAAGCCCTGGAATAAATCCTAAAAGTTTGCCTATTCAAATTATATTTGAAAATAATATACCTTATACAACTGAAATTGAATATGTTTGGAAAAAAATAAAGAAAGAAAATCCTAAATCTATTTTCATTGGTGTTACTGGTACTAATGGAAAATCAACTACAACTGAATTAATTGGACATATATTAAAAGGATCATATAATACATTTGTTGGTGGAAATTTAGGAACTCCTCTTTCAACTGCTGATTTTAATAATGAAATATATGTTGTTGAAGTATCTAGCTTTCAATTGTATTGGGGAAGAAATTTTACACCGGAATTTTCAGTTTTAATAAATCTAATGCCAGATCATTTAGATTGGCATTCTTCTTTAGAAGAATATTACAATACTAAACTTAACTTAATACTAAAAACAATTAAAAATAATGGTCTTGGATTTATTAATTCTAATCTTAAAACATATATTAATAATGTTAAGAATTTATTTTCCTTTGGGGAAAATGGAGATTATATATGGAAAAATAACATGATAAAAACAAAAAATAATATTAATATTAAAGTAAATAACGAGTCTTTAAAACTTGAGTTATATAGAGAAGATGTCTTAGCTGCTGTTGCGATTTCATTAAATCTTGATATTTCAAAAGAATTAATAGAAGAAAAATTAAATTCTTTTAAAACATTAGAACATAGATTAGAATTTGTTGGAGAATGTAACGGTATAAAATTTTATAATGATTCAAAGGCAACTAACGTACATTCTGCTTTTACTGCATATAAATCATTTAGAGGTAAAAATTATATTGCATTATTATCTGGACGACCAAAAAATGAAGATATGAAAGAATTTCTTTTAGAATTACAAAATAACGCAAAAAAGGTTATTGTATTTGGCGAAATGATTAATGAGATTAAAAAATATGATTTTTTTTCAAATTATATAGTAGTTGATGATTTAAAATCTGCTATTATGAAAGCTGTTTATTTGTCTGAAAATGATTATAATATTATTTTGTCACCTGCAGGTGCAAGCTATGACTTGTTTAAAAATTATAAGGAAAGAGGTAAGGCTTTTAAAGAAGAGGTATACAAATTAATGGAGATGATATAGTGAATAAAAAAATACTGAAAAGTAGAGCTTTATTATTTATACTAATGATTGGTATTGCCTTAACTCTAGGAACATTTTTTGTATATAGTTCTTTAAAAGCTATGGAATATTCGTTTTCTCAAGTAGAAATAGAGAGTAAATTTCAAAAACATATTATAACAATAGTGTTATCCTCATTTTTGGGTTTTATAGCTTTTATATTATCAAAATATGTTACAAAAGGAAAGTATATTATAAACTTTGTTTATTTAGTTATTCTTACACTATTAGTCGTTGCATTAACTCAAACTCCTATAAACGGTACAAAAAGATGGATTTCATTTTCAGGTTTTCAATTACAGCCATCGGAGTTTATGAAATTATTTTTACCATTATATCTTTCATGGTATTATTACAAGATTGGAAATAAGAAAAAATATTTTGCATATGGAATAATTGTTCCATTATTTATTATCGGATTAAGTGTCTCTTTAATATTTTTGGAACCTGATTTAAGTACTTCTCTTTTAATTTTTATTCTTGGTATATTTACTATATATATAAACGGAGTAAAAAATATACATTTTTATCTAACAATTATTCTTTTATTTGCTATTGGAATGTTTATTATTTTAAATACAGACGTTTTACATGGATATCAAAAATCTCGTTTAGAACAGTTTAAAAGCATTGAAAAAAATTATCAATTAAGTCAATCTTTAGATGCTATTACAAATGGAGGATTATTTGGTTCAGGTGCATTTGTTGGTGAAGAAAAATATACAGTTCCTTATTCATATAGTGATTTTATTATCGCTGTTATTGGAGAAGAATGGGGAAAATTAGGAATTATAATGATAATTACATTGTATTTCTTAATTTCTAGAGAACTTATATTAATATCACGATATATTAAAAATTCTGCAGGAAGAAACTATATGGTTATATTTGCTTTTTGGATTTTCTTTCAAAGTTTTATAAACGTAGGGGTATCTGTTGGAATGTTACCTACAACTGGTGTTACTTTACCGCTAATGAGTTATGGAAATTCTTCTTTAATGATAACCCTAGTTTCTATTGGATATATTATGGGCATGATATATTATGAAATAATAGACGAAAACAATACTGAAGATAAGGTGGAAATTATAAATGAAGTATAAAATTGTTGTTTCAGGCGGAGGTACAGGAGGTCATTATTATCCCGCATATTCTGTTATTAAAGAATTAGAAAAAAATATCGATTTTGATTTAACTTATTTTACTATATACAATAGATTAGATTATTTTAAGGTTCCTAAAGATTTTCCTAACGCAAAACACATACCTTTAAAGGTTAAGGGATTATTTAGACCTTTGTATTCACTGAAAAACATATCTGTTTTGGCAAATACTTTTTTAAATTATTTAAAAGTAAAAAAAATAATGAAAAAAATTAGACCTGATTTTGTTATTTTAACCGGTGGATATGTAACTGTTCCCGTTGGATTAGCTGCTAAAGACTTAAATATTCCAATTTTTATACTTGAACAAAATAAAATTATGGGAGTCGCAAATAAAGTATTAAGCAAATACGCAAAAAAAATATTTTTAACATATGAAAACACTATTGGAAACAAATTTCCTAAAAAGAGCGTTGTTAGCGGTAACCCTTTAAGAGTTCCCAGTATAATAGATAGAAAAAGTATATTAGAAAAATTAAATTTCAATGATAATCCACTAATAACAGTATTTGGTGGGAGTTTAGGTTCCAGTTTTATTGATAATTTAATGATTGAAGTATATAATAATATTAAACATATTAATTTTATTCATATTTCAAAGAATTTAATATCAAAATGGGAAAATGTTAGAACATTTGAATATTTAGATAATTTAACAGAGTATCTTGCTATTAGTGATATGACAATATCTCGTGGCGGAGCTACAAGTTTATCTGAGATTGACTTTTTTGAAATACCTGCTATAATTATACCGTGGGGTGAATCTGCAGAAAATCAACAAATTTTAAACGCAAAAGCACTTAATCGAGAAAATATACATATATTTACCGAAAATGAAATATCTTCACAAAGAATAATTGATATTATATATAATATGCAAAAAAAAGATAACTATTCAATTAAAAAAGAAAATCCAGCTAATTTAATTATAAGAAATATTTTAGACTCACTAGGAGGCGCCTAATATGAAATACTTTTTTTCTGGCATTGGTGGAATTGGCATGAGCTCCTTGGCATTATATACTAAATATAAGGGATATGATGTTGCTGGTTCTAATAATGTCGAAAGTGAAAGAACAAATTATTTAAAAAACAAAGGAATTAATATAAAAATTGGTCATGATAAAGATAATATAAATGACTCTGATTTAATTATAAAAAGTACTGCAATTAGAGATGATAACCCAGAAATATTATATGCAAAGGAATATAAAATACCTATAATGAATAGAATGGAATATTTAAATTATATTTTAAAAAATAGTTATAGTGTTGGAATTACAGGAACTGATGGTAAAACTACCACTACAGCTATGATTTCTCATATATTAAAAAAAGCAAAATGTGATCCTACAGTATTCCTAGGAGGAATTCACGATAGTTTAGAAGATGGTAATTTTAGAATGGGATCTGGTCCTATAATTAGCGAAGTCGATGAAAGTGATGGATTCATTAAAAATACAGTATCAGATGTATCTATCATTACCAATCTAAGACCTGATCATTTAGAACATTACAATAACTCATTTCAAAATTTAATTGATTCAATCTATAATTATGCATCTAAAGCGAAAGATTTTGTTCTATTAAATGGTGATGATTATATACTAAATGGTTTTTATGACAATATAATTATCAAATTTGGTTCAAATTCAAATTCTGATTACTATTTTACTAATAGAACACCCCATGGATATTATCAAACATTTGATGTAAATTATAAGGATAAATTAATAGGTAATATTAAATTAAATTTACCTGGAGTACATTATGCCTATGACGCAATTGCTGCTATTGCATACGCTTTAGAATCCGGAATATCCTTTGAAAAAATTAAACACGCATTTGAATCATTTAATTCTGTAAATAGACGTTTTAATGTTTTATTTAAAAATAGTCATATATTCGTTGTTGATGATTATGCTCATACACCAGAAGAAGTCGAATTAACTATTAATGCGGCTAAAGAATATTTCCCAAATTATCCTATCATAGCTATTTTTCAACCACATAGATATACTAGATTATATAGGCATTATATGCAATTTAGTGAAGTTTTAAAAAACGCAGATAAGGTTTTTATATACAGATTATATTCTGCCTTTGAAGAACCTATTGCTGGCATTGACGAGTTAAAGATGGCTAATTTAATTGAGAATTCTGAATATATTAACTCCGAAAATGATATGATTGATAGAGCTCTCGAAATTAATGAAGGGGTTTTCCTATTCTTAGGAGCTGGAGATATTACTAATGTAGCAAAAAAATTAAGTTTAATTTTTGAAAAAAAATATGAAAATATTATTTAAGCTCCCATCCGGGAGCTTAAATTTCTTCAATAGTATCAACAATTTTTACAATTTTATCAAGTTTTGTCATTTCAAAAATTTTTCTTACTTGTGGTTGAAGACCTACTAAAATTAATTCTTTCTTTAAATTTCTTGCCTCTTTTAATAAACTTACAACAGCACCTAATCCCGCACTATCTATGTATGAAACATAAGACATATCAATTACATATTTAGAATAATCTGCTGATGATAATTTTTCTTTTGATTTTTGTTTAAAAGTTGCTGAGTGATATGCATCGATTTCCCCATCAACTTTAATTAAATAATAATTTTCTTTCTCTGAAAAATCTACTGTAAAATCCATTATAACACCTCCATCATTAATTTTTTTTAATAATAACTTTTTTTAATTATAACATATTTTTTTTTCAAACTCAATTAAAGATACTTTCTCATATATATTATCGTTGTTTTTTTTAATTACTTTAAAAATTAGGATATTACTTTTTTGAAAAAGAAATATATTAATGAGTTAGGAGGCGATTATATGAATAGAGGATTATATATTTCAACTATGGGAATGTTAGCTAACATGGCCCAATTAGATAATATATCAAATAATCTTGCAAATGCTGATACAGTTGGTTATAAAAAAGATGAAGTGCTTTTTAAAGCATACCTTGAAAAGGAATTTAGAAATTATGATTCTAATGATTTAAAAAAAGGAAAACATCTTGGATATATGGAAACAGCTTTAATTGCTGATGAAACAAAACCCATTATATCACAAGGTCAAATTATTGAAACTAATAATCCCACTGATTTTGCAATTTTTGGAGACGGATTTTTTAAAGTTGAAAAAAATTCAGAGATTTATTATTCAAGAAATGGGGAATTCAAATTAAATCAAGATGGTTTTTTAGTAAATTCAGATGGTGATTATATTTTAGATACAAATAATCAACACATTCAAGTTCCTAACAATTTTACTGTTGATGAAGAAGGAAATATATATAATGGTAATCAATTAACTGGGCAAAAAATTGCAATTGTGAATTTAGAAAAACCTTCAAAATTTGGTATAAACCTTTTCACAGGTAATGAATTAGAATCAAAGAATTATAAATTGATTCAAGGTAGTGTTGAAAAATCTAATGTGGATACATTAAAAGAAATGGTAAACTTAATTAATGCAAATAGAGCATTTGAAATTATACAAAAATCTGTGCAAACACAAGATTCTATGACTGGTAAGATTGTTGAAACTGCTCAAAGAATTTAAATTTAATTCAAGGAGGAATTTATATGTTAGTATCTCTTTATTCTGCATCTACAGGGATGATCGCACAACAAAGAAGACTTGATACAATTTCCAATAACTTATCAAATGTTGACACAACTGGTTATAAAGCGCAAAGAGTTGAGTTTCAAGATCTATTATATACTCCTATAAAAGAAGCAGGTACTCCAGTTGCTCAAAATTCTGTTTTACCTACTGGAGATTATGTTGGACATGGTGTAAAAGTTGTTGCTACAAATAGAATATTTACACAAGGTAATATTGAGCAAACAGGAGGAACTTTTGATTTAGCAATTATGGGTGATGGATTTTTTCAAGTTCAATTACAAGATGGAAGAATTGCATATACTAGAGATGGTGCTTTTAAAGTGGATGGTGATGGTAGATTAGTTACATCTAACGGATTGCTTCTTGTTCCAAATATAACTTTACCAACAACTGCAGAAAGCGTTAATATATCTCCTGATGGTATAATAAGTGCAAAATTACCAGATGGAACTATTCAAAATGTTGGTAATTTGACATTAGTTAGATTTGTTAATCCCGCCGGATTAAAATCTATTGGAAACAATCTATTTTTATCAACTCCTGCATCCGGCGTCGCTACTGAAGGAATACCAAATCAAGATGGATTTGGTTCTATTGAACAAGGTTCTTTAGAAAAATCTAATGTTGATGTTGTAAAAGAAATGGTAAATATGATAGTCGCTCAAAGAACATATGATTTAAACTCTAAAGCTATACAAACTGCAGATGATTTCTTGAGAACAATTGGAACATTAAAAAGATAGTGGAGTGAATTTAATATGAATATAATTGTTGATTATTCCATTAGAATTGGTCTAAGTATAGTTGTTTTAATAGTCACAAAATTTGTTTCTAAGATTTTATATAATTCTGTTATTAAGGTTTCTGAAAAAACTGGAAAGGATTTAACGTATAAAAACACAATGAAAGTTTTGATTAATGTTGCATCATATACTATAGGTATCTTTGTAATTTTATCCCTTATCTTTAAAGATTTAATGCCAATGTTAACTGGTTTAGGAGTATCAGGTATTGTAATTGCTTTTGCAGTACAAGAACCATTATCTAATTTTATTTCTGGTATTTTATTAATGTTTTCCAAAGCTATTAAAGATAATGATGTTATAGAAGTAAATGGTGTATCTGGTGTTGTAAGTAGAATTGATTTAAATCATACAATAATTAAAACATTTGATGGAAAAGAAGTCAGAATTCCTAATAAAACAATGTGGGGAAGTACTATTACTAATTTTTGGCCATCTGATATTAGGAGAAGTGAAGTTAATATCGGAGTTTCATATAATACTAGTATAAACGACTTTTTAAATATTATAAGCGATTATTTGGAAAAAAACAATTTAATATATAAGGATGAAAATCATAATCCTGTAGTACTTTTTTCTGGTTTTGGCGCTTCATCTATAGATTTTTCTATAAAATTTTGGCTTAAAAGAGAGGATTATTTTGAAGGCACTAAAAAGATAGCTACCGAAATATTCGACTTATTAAAAGAAAAAGATATAGAAATACCTTTTACTCAAATAGATTTACATATAAAAAATGGTGGATAATCCACCATTTTTTATATTACAGCTACCTTTGATAATAATTGAGGGTTATCTAATAATATACCTGCACCTCGAGCAACACATAATTGAGGATTCTCAGCTATTGTAGTTTTTACACCAGTTTTTTCTTCAAATAACCTATCTAAACCTCTTAAATTAGAAGTTCCTCCTGCAAGGTATATTCCATTTTTTAATATATCTGCAGATAATTCAGGAGGTGTGTTTTCTAATACATATTTAGTTTTTAAAATTATTTCTTCTAACACTCCTTCTATAGCTTCGTGAATATCCTCAGAATTAATTACCCTTGAAGATGGCATCCCTGTTGCTATATCTTGACCTCTAACTTCTAATTCGAGATTCTCTATTTCTCTATGAGCTTTCCCTATTTCTCTTTTTAAATATTCTGCAGTTGCTTCACCAATTAAAAATTTATATTTTCTCTTAATATATTTTATTATTTCTTGATCCATAGATTCTCCAGCAAGTTTTATTGATTCAGAAATTACACTTCCACCTAAACTTATTACTGCAATATCTGTTGTTCCTCCACCTAAATCTACTATTAACTGTCCATTTGGTTTGGTTATATCCAATCCAATTCCTATAGCAGCAATAATAGGTTCTAATACCAAAAATGCCTTATTAGCCCCAACTTTTTCTGCTGCATCTTTAACTGCTCTTCTTTCTACATCCGTTGTTCTTGCTGGTATCCCAATAACTAAATTAGGTTTAGTTGGTAAAAATCCTGTTTTTGCTTGTTTTATAAAATATCTTAATAATTGTTCTATTATAGATGGATAAGCTATTACTCCATCTTTCATAGGATGAACAATTTCAATTCCATATGGAGTTTTACCAACCATACTTTTTGCTTCATTTCCAAAAGCTTCAATTTCATTTGTTAATCTATTAAGAGCTACTACTGATGGTTCATTAATGATTATCCCTTCATTTTTTTTGTATACTATAAATGTTGCTGTCCCTAAATCTATCCCTAAATCATGCTTTGCCATATTCATTTCCTCCTATATTTATACTGATATTATTATACAAGATTTTTATAAGTTTTTCAATTATTTCCAATAATTATATTTTTCCAAATATTTTCTATCCAATCTTGAAAATCATTATAAAAGGATAATGCTTTGTAATCAAGATAATTATTATTTGTATCTTTAAATATATCTTCAAACATAATGCCTATGCCGCTATAAGGATAATTAACTCCATCAATTCTAACAATAGCATTCACAATTGCTGGATTAATATAACTGCTTAAATATTCATTTGTATTTAAAACTAAGTCATTTACATCAATCATATCTGTTGGTTCAGATTCATATAATCTCCCATCATTCTTATATAACACATAATCTTCTTTTAAATCATTTATTTTTTCTATATTATTCCAATTAAATTCATTAAGTTTAAAACCAACTAATGTTAACCTATCTAAATAGGATATATTTGTATAATAATAATTATAAGCTTTAATGACATTATATACAAAAGATTCTACTAAATTATTTTCATTTAAATCATGAAAAAAATCATAATAAAAACCAAATCCTGCTACTGTGTAAACTGATCCTATAAAATAATCCACTAAATCTTTAAATTCATACATGATCTCTAAACTTGTCATATTACAAGCATCAAAGGCTAACACATCAATTTTAGTATTATATTTGTTATTATACGCATCAATAACATCTCTTATGTCTTTTATTTTTAAATAACTTTTATTTGTATCATCTTGAACAATGGCTTTAGTTGATAATAAGCCCTTCGATTCCCAAGCCCAACCATTTCCATGATCCCATATATCTAAAACTTTTATTGTATTTTTATTTTTCACAAACATCTTATCTAAAAATTCAAATAATGTATCAGTAGATGCTGAAGTTATTTCTAAATCGAAATTAAATTCATATGGTTTATATCTATATTCCATATATTTACCATTTAAATTAGCTATAAATATCAATTCATCATCTTTTGCTTTCCTATCTCCTAAAACTGTAACAAGAATATTTTGAGATGATTTTTGAATAGAATTTTTTATTTCTATTATATCTAAGTCAAAAAAATAATCATATTCATTAGTTAATGGATCATCAAACTTCTGATCTAATGAATTGTCAGCTCCTCCATATAGCAAAAAATGTATTTTTGGTTCTACCTTTCTTATTACATTAGTATAAGTTTTATTATTAAACTCTGTAATTTTTACTGTTATATCTGTATGAAATATATAATTTGTTTTTAATTGATATATTATATCTCCATTATATGAATAAACTAAATTATTTCCTTCATATATATCTACACTTATAACCGGCCTTTCAAATTCCAAAACTAAAGGCATACCTTCTATATATTCATATATTACTAAAGGACTTTGTTTTGAGATACATGAAGATAATATTGCTATTATTATTAGTAATAATATTAGTATTTTTCTCATATTCCACCTCATTATATAAATGGCGGCATTAAGCCGCCATTTTATTATGATGCGTAAGCAACACTTCTTTTTTCTCTAATAACTGTAACCTTAATAACACCTGGATATTCCATTTTTTCTTCTATTTGAACAGAAATATCCCTTGCTAACTTATCCGCTAATGCATCATCAATTTTATCAGGTTGTACTATAACTCTAATTTCTCTTCCAGCTTGAATAGCATATGCTTTATCTACATATCTGAAGCTTTTTGCTATTTCCTCTAATTGTTCAATTCTTCTAATATAATTTTCAATTGTTTCTCTTCTTGCGCCAGGTCTTGCAGCAGAAACAGCATCAGCAGCTCCAACAATAATAGCCTCTGGAGTCATTGGATCCACTTCATTATGATGATATTGAATAGCATTAACAACTTCTAATTTTTCATTATATCTTTTTGCTATTTGTCCTCCAACAACTGCATGAGATCCTTCAACTTCATGATCAATAGCTTTTCCTATATCATGTAATAATGCAGCCCTTTTAGCCAATTCAACATTTAATCCTAATTCAGCAGCCATTAAACCTGCAAAGTTCGCAACTTCAATTGAATGTTCTAATACATCTTGACCATAACTTGTTCTGAATTTTAATCTACCTAATAATTTTACTAATTCTGGATGCATTGGTTTTATACCAACTCTCATAACAGCTTCTTTACCAGCTTCTTTAATAATATCTTCTAATTCTTTCTTTGTTTTTTCATATACTTCTTCTATTCTTGCAGGATGTATTCTACCATCTGCAACTAATGCTTCTAATGTTCTTCTAGCTATTTCTCTTCTTAATGGATTAAATCCTGAAATAACTACAACTTCAGGTGTATCATCAATAATAAGATCACAACCTGTCATTTTTTCAAATGCTCTAATGTTCCTTCCTTCTCTACCAATAATTCTACCTTTCATATCATCTGTCGGTAATGCTACAGTAGATGTTGTAATTTCAGACGTAACATCTGATGCATATCTTTGAACTGCTATACTTACAACCCATTGTGCATGCTTTTTAGCTTCTTCTTCATACTCTTCTTTAATTGATTTGTATTTCTGAGCTAATTCTAATTCATATGTTTCTTTTGCTTCATTTAAAACTCTTTCTCTGGCTTCTTCCATTGTTAAGTTTGCAATTTGATATAATTTGTTTTCCAATTCTTCTCTTATATTTTGAATTTCTTCTTTTTCCTTATCTAATTTATCTTTTAATTCTTCTAAATTTTGCTCTTTTCTATCTAAAGTTTCTTCTCTTCTAATTAACCTTTCTTCCATTGATTTAAGTTCTTCTTTTTCTAACTTTAACTCTCTATTAAACTCTTCTTTCATCTTTTGAATTTCTTCTTTGCTTTCAATCAATGCTGATTTAATAATATTATCTGCTTCTTTTTCTGCATTTCTTATTATTTCATCTTTTTCCCTTTTTGCTATATCGATTTCCATTTTTAATTGATCTTTTTCAGATCTTAATTTCTCCAAAAATTCCTTATTGCCTTTTTCTAATCCTTTGTTTATACCTAGTTTATATAAAACACCGGATAATACTGCCAGTATTATAATAATTATAATATATGCTATCTCCATTAATATTCACCTCCAACTTCATTTAATACTTCTTCTATCATATAACCTTCAAAACCTTTTTTATACAAGTATTCTTTTATTTTGCGTTTATCATCATAATTTTCTTTTCTTTTAATTATTTCACGAATTATTTCTTTCAAATCAACTTCTTCCATTGCCTTCTCTAAACCCTTATAAGCTATATCTTCATTAATATGAAACTTATTAATTAATTCCAATTTTATTAATCTCGGTCCTTTTTTATTAAACGTCATCTTATCAAATGCATAAAAGTATGCAAATAATTCATCATCAATCATCTTAAATTCTTTTAATTTTACAATAACATTGTCAATGGTTTTTTCATCAAATCCTTTTTCTAAAAGCCTTTGTTTTAATTCATATTCTGAACGAGCTCTGAATTTCAAAAGGTTTAAAGCGCTTCTTTGTGCAGCGCTTTCATCAAAAGGATCAATTATCTTCTTTTTCTTCATTTTTTACTTCAGAATCTCCTTTGTTCTCTATTTTTTCTTTTAAGTCATCTGGTATTACTAAACCTAATTTTTCTCTAATTCTATATTCCATTTCATCTAACAAGTATGGATCTCCTTTTAAATAATCTAATGCTTTTATTTTACCTTGACCTAAGCTTATTTCATTCCCTTCTAAATCTGTATAAGAAAACCATGCTCCACTTCTTTTAACTATATCTTCTGCAACAGCTAAATTAAATATATCATTATCTTTAGCTAAACCTTGCCCGTATATCATATCAACCTTAACTTCTTTAAATGGTGGAGCCACCTTATTTTTTACAACTTTAATATTTACCTCATTTCCATATGCATCTTTTCCTTCTCTTAAAGTTGTTCCTTTTCTAACTTCCATTCTAATTGTTGAGTAGAATTTTAATGCAACACCCCCTGCTGTTGTTTCAGGATTTCCGTAAACTACTCCTATTTTCATACGAGTTTGATTAATAAATATAACTATAGTCTTTGATTTGTTTACACTACCAGCTAATTTTCTCAATGCCTGAGACATTAATCTAGCTTGAAGACCCATATGCGAATCTCCCATACTTCCTTCAATCTCAGCACGAGGTACTAAAGCTGCAACAGAGTCAACTACAACAAGATCTACTATATTTGATCTAACAATACTATCAACTATTTCTAAAGCCTGTTCCCCGAAATCTGGTTGTGATAATATTAATGTATCAGGATTTACTCCTAATTTCTTTGCATATTCTAAATCCAAAGCATGTTCGGCATCAACAAATGCTGCAATTCCACCTCTTTTTTGCACTTCGGCTATAGAATGTAATGCCAAAGTTGTTTTACCACTAGATTCATTACCATATATTTCTATAATCCTTCCTCTTGGAAAACCACCAACACCAAGAGCTACATCAACTGATAAAACACCACTTGGAACTATATCCAATTTTCTTTCTTCTTCTAATCCTTTTCCTAAAATCATTATTGAACCTTCGCCATAATTTTTTTCTAATTCTTTAACTAATTTATCCAACATTTCTTCTTTATTTATGGCATCTTTTTTTACTGGTTGTTTTTTAGCCATTAATAATCATTCCTCCCTCAAAGTCTATAGAATACAGCTTTTTATATATAGGTCCCGTTCTTGTTAAAGTGGATGAATATATATGAACAGCATTTACAGGAACTATAACCTTTTCTACATCTAATACTTTTAATAATTTTTCCCAAAAATCAGGTACTTTTTTAATTCTACCAACAGTTAAATGCGGAGTAAAATCTTCATCTGCAACTTGTATATTCGATAATTTAAGTGATTTAATAATTTCATTATGTAGCTGCTTTAAAGTATTTCCACCTTCAACCCCTATCCAAACAACTCTCGGAATATTATTATTTTTAAAATAGCCTATTTTATCCACACTAAATGCAAATGTAGGAAACCCTACTATTCTTTCTTCCATTCTTTTAGCTATTTCTGTTATTTTAGTAACAGGTGTATCCCCCAAAAAATGTAATGTTAAATGAAGGTTTTCGGGCTTTGTCCAATTACCTTTAAAGCCCATTCTTTCTAGTTTTATTATTGTATCACTTAAAATTCTCTGAACACTTTCATTTACATCTAAAGCTATAAACGTTCGTAAGTGTTTATTTTTATTATTCATATTACTCCCCCTTAAAATAATCCATATTCTTAGATAGATAGTTATATCCAGAAAAAACAGAAAAAAATGTAGTTAAAAGAATAAGTATGAAATTTAGACTATTTAAAAAATCAAAAGTTGGTGTTAAATATAATGATGCTATTAAAATAGTTTGAGAAAAAGTCTTTAATTTCCCCCATCTATCAGCAGCTACAACAACATTTTTATTAGCTAAAAACATTCTTAATCCACTAATAAAAATGTCTCTAATTATTATAATTGCAACAAACCACCCTGGCAATTTATGAATCTCTAAAAATACCAAAAACAATGCATTGATTAAAATTTTATCAGCAATTTGATCCATAAATTTACCAAAATCGCTGACTAAATTATATTTTCTAGCTATATATCCATCTAATAAGTCTGTTAATGACACTATAATATATGCAAAAAATGCTGCTAAATAATAATTTTCATTATATGTTATAACAAACATGGGTATTGTTGCCAATATTCTAGTAAAAGTTAAAATATTAGGAATAGTCCATATACTCATTCAACTACACCTTCCAAATCATATTCTGATGAATTTATTATTTTTACACTTACAAATTCACCTATTTTCAAATCTATATTAGATTTGAAAAATATATTTCCATCAATTTCCGGAGCATCTGTATATGCTCTTCCTATATATACTCCATTTTCATATTCTTCTACTAAAACCTTTAATTTTTTCCCAACAAACCTTTCTAACTTTTCATATGATATTTCTTTTTGTAATTCCATTAATTCTTCAAGTCTTTTTTCCTTAATTTTATCATTAACTTTATTAGGTAATAAATATGATGGAGTTCCTTCTTCATCAAAATAAGTAAATGCCCCTAATCTATCAAACTCTATCTCATCTACAAAATCTAATAATTCTTCAAAATCCTCATCTGTTTCACCAGGAAATCCTACAATGATTGTTGTTCTAATTATTGCATCTTTATTTTTTCTAATTTTCTTAATTATGTCTTTTAATTGATCAGTTTTTCTAACTCTTCCCATTAAAGTCAATACATTATCTGAACCATGTTGCATTGGAATATCAAAATATTTAACTACCTTATCTAAATTATTAATAGAATCTATTATTTCATCATTAATGAAATCAGGATGTAAATACATTACTCTAATCCAAAAATCTCCTTCTATTGCATTTATTTCTTTAAGCAATTCAGGTAATGCTTGTTTTTTATATAAATCAACCCCGTATAATGTATTATCTTGAGAAACTAATACTATTTCTTTTATTCCATTTTTAATTAAAAATTCCGCTTCCTTTTTTATATCTTCAATTTCTCTGCTAACAGGCTCTCCTTTAAAATATGGGATAGAACAAAATGCACATTTTCTATTACAACCATCTGCAATTTTTATATATGCATATGGTTTATTTGGCACAACCCTAAAATCACAATTATATACATCATATGGTTTCTCTAATTTAAAAAAATAATTTTTATTTTCTATAGCATCTACAATTTTTGCAGGTGGTACTACTCCTATTAATCCATCAACTTCTGTTAATTCCTTTTTTAATTCATCATAATATCTTTCCACCAAACAACCGATTGGTATTATCTTCATATTTGGATTTTTATCCCTTAATGCTACAAAATTAAATATCTCGTTTATAGACTCTTCTTTTGCAGGTTCTATAAACCCACATGTATCAACAATTGCTATATCTGATTCTTCTGGATTTTCTGTTATTTCATATCCTTTACTAATAAAAATCCCTTTTAAAACATCCATATCTGCCTCATTTTTAGGGCAGCCTAATGTTAAAATATGTACTTTTTCTTTCATAAATTCCTCCTAAAATCTAGTCTAAATATTATTATAACATATTTTTCTACTATAATTGATATTTTTTAAAAATTTTTACATATACAAAAAAATGAATTGCGAAAATGCAATTCATTTTTCTAGCAATATTGAAATAATTGTTCCTTTTCCTTTAATGGAATTAATTTTTAATTTTGCATTCTGCATTATAATTAGTTTTTCTAAAAAAACAGTTCCTAATCCTGTTCCATTTTCCTTTGTTGTAAAAAATGGTTTTAAATATTTTTCTTTTTCAATATTATCCATTCCAATACCATTATCATATAACATTATCTTATAATATTTTTCTTTTTCTAAAAAATTGACTATTATACATCCCTTTATATCCTCTTTTCTCATAGCATCTACAGAATTTTGAATTATATTCATAATTGCTGATTTAAACAACCATTCATCGCCAATAATGTTTATATAACAATTATTTTTAATAATAAAATTTATATTTGTATATGTTATTTTAAATTGGGATATTATTTCATCAATTAAAATATTTAAATTAAATTCTTTTTTTGACTCATTTGTTTTAAAAAGTTCCAATGTTTCTTTTATTAATTTTTCTATATTTTTTATCTCTTGTTTTATTTGATCTAAATATTCCTTTTCAAAAGTCATTTCATACATTTGAAAAACCATTTTTAATCTTGCAATTGGTGTTTTTAAACCATGAGCTGCATTTGCTAATATTTCACCCAATCGCGCAAAATGTCTTGTATTTTCAAGATTCCTTTTTAGCTTTGTATAGTTAGTAATATCATTAATGGCCAATATTATAAAATTACTATGTTTTGAAATTATTATTTGAAGGTTTTTTCTTAATCTTTTGGAAAAAACTTCATATATTCCAGATTGCATGGGAATTTTTATACCGCTTTTCATTAATATCTTTGAAATGTTTATTCCATATTTAATATGAATACTAGAAAAAATCTCTTTTGCTTCTTGATTTGATCTTTGTAATACACCATTATTATCAAAAACCAATATACCAGAACCTATATTATCAAAAATCGCATTAAACTTATCATAATATTCTTTTAAACCTTCTCTTTCCTTTTCCAACAAAATTGAATATGTTTTCAACATTTCATCTAATTCTCTAAACAATCCAGAATACTCTAAATTATAATTTCTATTATATGCATTACCTTTATGTAAAATTCTTCTAAGTCTTTTTTCTACAAATATATCTATAATCATATAAACAGCAAAGAAACTTAATGGTAATATATACCAATAATTTAAAATTTTAAAAATCCAAAATATTAATATTAAAAAAATAGTATGTATAGTTGCTAATTTTTCCGGTAAATCCCAACCTAATAATTTTCTTTTTTTAATACTATTTCCACTCCTTCACTGTCTATTCCTATATATTCTTTTGCATTCCCTTGATTAACAGCAATCTCTAAATATCCAGAACTTTCAGGATGTATTAATAATTCACCAGGCAAAACATCATTAAATACTCTTTCATAATATGCTTTAATCTTTTTCCCTTCATAATGTATCTCAATTTCATCATCTTTTTTAAATAAAATATCGCCTAATTCTGCAGGAATATTAGTTTGAATATTTCCAAAAGTATCAAAAAATACTATTTCGCCTTCTATTATATTATTTTTTATTTCTGCTTTCTTATACCTGAATAAATTTATTATATCTAATTCTCTACCAAATTCTTCCATTGAAACTCCTTTTGATAAATATGCAGCTGCAGGAGAAAAAATATCTCTACCATGAAAAGTTGTAGAGTAATTCTTTCTAAAAAAATATTTTTCATTAGTTATTTCAACTACTTTTTCAACTCCATAATTTTCAGCAATTAATGTTAATAATCCATTATCCGGAGAAACAAAATAAAAATTTCTTTCTTTAGTTTTTAATATTATTGGTTTTCTATTGCTTCCAACTCCAGCATCTATTACAGTTAAAAATATTGTTCCTTCAGGAAAATCTCTTGAAAATCTATATAATATATGGGCATTAACTTTTGGATCAAATTTCTTTGTGTCATGTAACACATCTATTATTTCCACATTCTTATTTATACTTTTCATTACCGCTTTACAAACTCCAACATAATAACTATCATTTCCCCAATCAGTAAAAAAAGCTATCATTTATATGCCGCCCCCCATATAATCTTCACGCGTTTTATTTATACTCAATAATTTTAAATCCCCTTCTGTAGATTTAAGTCTTATCGTCTTATGCTCTAAATCATGATATGTAGTTATTCTTCTAATTGTCTTAGTTTTTGATCTCATTACAAGACTTTCTGTAATAGCTTTACCTTTGTAAAAATGTACACCTTTTAAGAAATCTCCATCTGTTACTCCTGTAGCTGAAAATAATACATTTTCTCCACCTGCTAAATCTTCAGTGAAATAAACCTTATCCAAATCCCAACCTTCTTGAATTAATTTTTCTTTTTCTTCTTCATTTTGCGGCCATAATTGCACTTGTAATTCTCCACCTAATGTTCTTAACGCTCCTGCTGCAAGCACTGCTTCTGGAGATCCACCTATACCGATATATATATCCACACCACTATCTGGCATTGCTGTTGCCAAAGCTGCGGCAATATCTCCATCACCTATTAATTTTATTCTTGCACCAACTTCTCTTATCTCCTCTATAATTTTATTATGTCTATCTCTATTTAAAACCACCACTGTTATTTCGCTAATAGGAACTTTTAATGCTGCAGCTGCTACTCTTAAATTTTCTCTTATAGAACTTCTAATATCTAATAATCCCTTTAATTCCGGACCAACAGCAAGCTTATATGAATAAAATGTAGGTAAATATGCTAATTTTCCTTTTTCAGCCAATAACATAACACTAATTGCATTTGGAAGACCATATGCAACAAGTCTTGTTCCGTCTATAGGATCAACTGCTATATCGTATTCTTCATCCCCTTCTTCCCATGTTCCAACTTTTTCACCTATATATAACATTGGAGCTTCATCTTTTTCACCTTCACCGATTATAACTGTACCTTTTATTTCAATATAATCCAACATACCTCTCATAGCATCTACAGCTGCTTGATCCACTGCATTTTTATCTCCCATCCCCAAATATAAACTGCTTGTTAATGCTGCTGCCTCGGTAACTCTAACTAAATCAAGTGTAATTTCTCTATCAATTTTATCCGCCATTTTAATACCCCCTGTATTAAATTTATTTTTACTCTATTAACTATTATACTAAAAAAAAGCTAATTAATTAACCTGTGTATTATTCAATAATTTATAAATATATTTAATTAAATATCATAATTTTAATTATGAAACTTATTTCATATTTTAAAAAAATAATATAATATGGTACAATTTAATTAGGAAAACTTATTAATTAAATATCGGAGGTGAAGATTGTGGATTTAAAGGAATTAAAAGAAAAACTTACAAGAAAAAATATATCAGTTTGGGAAAAACGTGACAGAAAAGTTATTGATGAATACTCTAAAGAGTATAAAAATTTTATTGATTTTTCTAAAACAGAAAGAAGATCTGTTGAGTACACTGTAAAAAAATTAGAGGAAAATGGGTTTAAACCATTGGATTACTTTTTAAATATTGGAAAAATCAATGATGGAGATAAGGTATATTATGTAAATAATCATAAGTCATTATTCGCAATTAAAATAAAAGGTAATTTAACAAATGGTATAAACATAGTTGGGGCACATGTTGATGCACCAAGACTAGATTTAAAACCAGAACCAATAATAGAAGATACCGGTATTGCAATGGCAAAAACACATTATTATGGTGGAGTTAAAAAATATCAATGGTTAAATATCCCTCTTGAATTACATGGAGTAATAATTAAAAGTGATGGAACTAAAATTGATGTTGCTATTGGCGAAGACAAAGATGATCCAGTTTTTGTTATCTCTGACCTATTACCTCATTTAGATAGAAGAAAAGGTGAGGTTAGTGAAGTATTTAAAGGAGAGAGTTTAAACCTATTGTTAGGAACTATTTCTATCTCATATGAAGAAGAAATAAAAGATAGTGTAAAATTAAATATTTTAAATATATTACATGAAAAGTATGGAATTGTAGAAGAAGATTTTATTTCTGCTGAATTAGAGGTTGTTCCTTCATTACCTGCTAGAGAGGTTGGTTTGGATAGATCATTAATAGCAGCTTATGGACACGATGATAGAATTTGTTCATATACAGCTTTAACTGCTTTAATTGAATCAGAACCAGAAATTAGAAGCGCTGCTATTATCTTAACAGATAAAGAAGAAACTGGCAGTGATGGAAATACCGGTGCAAAACATCATTTCTGGATTTATGTAGTTAAAAAATTACTAAAATTGCAAGGTTGCACTAATGTTGAATTGGGTATAGACGATGTACTAATTAATTCAACACTATTATCAGCAGATGTTACTGCTGCATATGATCCTAACTTTAAGGACGTTCACGATCCAGCTAATGCACCAAAATTAGGATATGGTATTGCCATTGCAAAATACACTGGTGCTAGAGGAAAAGCAGGAACAAATGATGCTAATGCTGAAGTTGTTGGAAAATTAAGAAAGGTATTTAACGATAATGGAGTAATTTGGCAAACAGGAGAACTTGGAAAGGTTGATCAAGGAGGTGGAGGAACAATAGCTAAATTCTTTGCAGAAAAAGGTTTAAGTGTTGTAGACGCTGGTGTTCCTCTATTTGGTATGCATTCTCCATACGAATTAGCTTCAAAAGGTGATTTATACGAAACACATTATGCATATAAAATGTTTTTAAATAAATATTAATTCTGGTATAATATTATTGTTATTTTTATTTCTGGATGTGAAATTTTGAAAATTTTCGCAGGGAATCCAATTCACTTAATGGAATTTGAAAATGTGAATTTAAATATTACTTCCCACTCTTGGTCTTTTTTAGACCAGAGTGGGGTTTCTGTTATTTTGAATAAAGATAGAATAAATATTTTTAATGGTATGCATGAAGATTCTTATTATAATTTCGAAAATAGAATTATAAATTTAAACAATGAAAATAATATCTTCTTTTTTTTACAGCATGAAGGATTTAAATTTGAAAATTATTTTTATGCTAGAATAAGAAAGGCTGATTTAATAGTTTTAAGATTAGATTTATTAAATAATTCTTCACTTGACTATCTATTAAATATTATTATTTCAAATATGTTTTTAGTTAAAATACCCATTTTACTATTTAAAGTGTATAATGAAATCCATACTATTTCATATTTTTATCCTAATAACAATTACATTATTTTCGATAATTCACCATATGCTTTTGTTGAAATCACCGAAAAAAATAACGTTATAATGACTCATGGTTATTATAGGGATAAGATACATAATAAACTTTCTTCTTTTTTGAAAAAAGTTGGTGATTTAAATGAAAAGCATTTTTGACATTTTTATAGAAAAACTAATATTCAAAAGACTTAAAAGTGCATATTATACTATTTCAGATAAAGAAAATGATGATTTTAATTTTTATTTTATTAATCTAGGGGTATTTAATAAAATAACTTTAAAAGATATTTTTTTCCTGATTTCTACTTTTAAAAACAATGTTCATTTTAAATTAAAGCTAGGATTAATCGTATTAAAAAATTTTAGATATATTAAATATATTTCCGAAATAGCAGAAATATTTGATATAAAAATTTTAGTATTATATAATAATGAATTTTACTTAATTCAAGAAAACAATATCAAAAAAATTAATAATAATGACTATATATACTTTAAAACTACTAAACTATACTTTTTAACAAATTCATCTCAATTGTTATATCAAATAATGGATATTCGTTTAGAGGACCCGCATTTTATTATTTTTAATAAATCAAATTGCGATTTAAATAATCTGGAATTAAATTCAATTTCTACTGCATTATCTAATTATCTTATTTCTATTGATTATAATAACATCATTTCCTTTAAACCAGAAAACAATAATCAAATTGAATATAAAACTAAAGAGCATTTTATATTAAAATTCTCTCTTAAAAACTTGGAAAAAATTAAAAATGGAATAACAAAATTTGATAAAAAGAAGATTGAATTGTTAATTAAACATATATGAATTCATATCATTTTGGACATAGGTGTAATCACCTATGTTTTTTTATGTATTAGTTACAAAATGTACAAATTTTAATTTGACTTTTTTTATCTATTTTAGTATAATATAATTAGAATAAATACGACAAAAAAGGGAGGAATTAAAATGTTGTTAGAAGTGAAAAATTTAAGGGCTAAAGTTATCGAAGACGACAAGGAAATACTAAAAGGAGTTAATTTGACAATAAATCCTGGTGAAGTGCATGTTTTAATGGGACCAAACGGTTCTGGAAAATCAACATTATCAAATGTAATTATGGGTTCTCCAAAGTTTGAAGCAACTGATGGTGAAGTATTATTTGAAGGTGAAAATATTTTAGAATTAGATACAAATGAAAGAGCTAAAAAAGGAATTTTCTTAACTTTCCAACACCCACAAGAAATCGATGGTGTTAAGATGAGACAATTTTTAATTAATGCATATAGACATATGCATCCAGATGAAAAAGTTTCACCAATTGAATTAAATAAAAGATTAATGAAATTATGTGAAGATATAAATCTTAAACCAGAATTTTTAGATAGATATGTAAATTCTGGATTTTCAGGCGGAGAAAAGAAAAAAAGTGAAATTTTACAATTATTCTTCTTAAAACCAAAATTGGTTATTATAGATGAAATAGATTCTGGTCTTGATGTTGACGCATTAAGGGATGTTGCTGAAGCAATTAATAAATTAAAAACTGAGGATATGAGTGTATTAATGATTACTCATTATCAAAGAATATTAAAATACTTACATCCTAACTTCGTTCACGTATATGTAGACGGAAAAATTGTATATACTGGCGACGCTCATCTTGCTGAAGAAATTGAAGAAAAAGGATACACAGTATTAAGTGAGTATACTGACATTGAAGAAGTTAAGGAGTGGTAATATGAAAGATATTAATGAAATAAATTATGAAGATTTAATGATTAATCAATCTAAATTTGATTTTAGAAATGAAGCTAAATATGCATATAAGACTCCTCCTGGATTAAATGAAAAGGTTATCAGAGAAATATCAGAAGCTAAAAATGAACCTAAATGGATGTTAGAACATAGATTACAAGCATTTAAGATATTTGAGAATTATCATGAACCACATTTTGGTGTTGATATAAGAAAATTAGATTTAAGTAAAATAGTTGCATATATGAAACCAGATGCAAAAAAATCTAATTCATGGGAAGATGTTCCTGAAGAAATTAAGGACACATTTGAAAAATTAGGTATTCCTGAAGCAGAAAGAAAAGCCTTAGCAGGCGTTGGAGCTCAATATGACTCTGAAGTTGTATATCAACATATACAAAAAGAATTGAATGATTTAGGCGTTGTGTTTTTAGATATGGAAACTGCTGTAAAAGAATATCCTGATCTAGTTAAAGAATATTTTATGAAATTGGTTCCTTCTCATAATCACAGATATGCTGCTTTACATGGAGCATTATGGAGTGGAGGATCATTTTTATACGTACCAAAAGGTGTAAAGGTTCCATTGCCTTTACAAGCATATTTTAGAATGAATAATCCTGGTATGAGTCAGTTAGAACATACTTTAATAATAGCTGATGAAGGTTCACAAGTTGAATTTATAGAAGGTTGTTCTGCGCCATTTTATAATGTGACTAATTTACATGCTGGTATGGTTGAAATATATGTAAAAAAAGGCGCTAAAATGAAATATTCAACAATACAAAATTGGAGTAAAAATACATATAATTTAAATACAAAAAGAGCTATTGTCGATGAAGAAGGTTCTATGGAATGGGTATCTGGTTCTTTAGGTAGTTTTAAAACAATGTTATATCCTATGACAATATTAAGAGGTAAAGGTGCTAAAAATAGTTCTGTTACTTTAACATATGCAGGACCAAATCAACATCTTGACACTGGTTCTAAAGTGTTCCATTTAGCTCCATATACCAGTTCTATTGTAAATGCTAGAAGTATTAGTATTGGTGGCGGATGGGCATTCTATAGAGGTTGGGTAAAAATTGGCGAAAATGCTAAAGGAGCTAAATCCTCTGTTGAATGTAATGCATTAATGTTAGATAATAAGTCAAAGAGTGATACTGTACCATTAATTGAAGTATTTACAGACGATGCTGATGTTGGACACGAAGCCAAAATCGGAAGAATTTCTGAAGAACAAATTTACTATTTAATGTCAAGAGGATTATCTGAATTAGATGCAAAAAATATGATAGTTAGAGGATTTATTGAACCGCTAGTAAAAGAGTTACCTCTTGAATATGCTCTTGAATTGAATAAATTAATTAACTTAGAAGTAGAGTCTTCTATAGGATGAGGGGTGAAATAATGTACGAAAAAGCACTTATTTTAAGACATGATGATTTTTTTGCAACAGAATGGAATGTTCCTGAAATTAATTCAGAAAAAGATTATGGATTAAATGAATTAAACAAATCTAATGAATTATATAATAATAGTAAATTAATAGATTTTAGGATGAATAGATATGAAGAATATAATAAAATGGGTTTCCCAAAATGGAAAAGAGCAAAATTAAATGGATTTGATCCTATAGATTATGTATTAAATGCAAATTCCATTAAATCTGAAAATTTAAAAGGTTTAAATGAATTAGATGAAGAAGGATTATGGATTTTAAAAGATATGGATTTTGATGGTTCAAATAGAAAATTTCTTTTAATGACTGATGTGTTTTTTAATTCTGGATTTTATTTAAAAACCGATGAAAAACAAGAAGATACGTATTTTGTTGAATCAATTATTGATGAAAAAAATCCATTATACAATTTAGGGATTATAAACCTAGCTGAAAATAGCAAGGCTGTATTAATTAGATTTGTTAAATCAAATGGTAATAGTTCAAATATATCTTCTCTCAGAGCAAAATTAAGAGAAAATTCCGAATTGACATTAATAAACATAAATTTATATAATAATGATATAGCTACAGATAATATTTTCTTTGATGTTGGTAAAAATGCAGTTTTAAATGTATATGATATAAATATCGGTGGAAAGGTTTCTGCTCCACATATAATAACAAGAATGGCTTCTGAAAATGGTAAAGTAAATATATATCCATATTATTTATCACAAGAAGAAGAAATTATTGATATGTTTTATTTAATAAGATATTATGCTCCAAATACATATGGACATATTTTAGGACATGGTGTGTTAATGGATTCATCAAGAGTTATTTTTAGAGGAAATATTGATATTAAAAAAGGCGCTAAAGAAGCAGATGCTGGAGAACAAGATTTCAATTTAGTATTATCCGATAAAGCTAGGGTTATGGCTTATCCTTCATTATATGTTGATGAAAATGAAGTTACTGCGGGTCATGCTGCTAGTGTTGGAAGTATTAATGAAGATATGTTATACTATATGATGACAAGAGGTTATAGTAAAAACCAAGCAAAAAGAGAAATTGCTTTTGGTATATTTGAACCTGCTATTTCCTTTGTTGAACAATATAACTCTAAATATGCGGGGGAATTAAAAAATGTTATTGAAAAAAGATTTGATAGAGAATTTTCCGATTCTGAATAGAGAAATAAATGGAAAAAATATAATATATTTTGACAATGCAGCAACTACTTTAACACCAGTTAAAGTAACAAATGCAATTAAAAATTTTTATGATTATCATAATGCAAATGTGCACAGAGGGGCACATTTGCTTTCTAATGAAGCAACTGAAATGTATGAAAATGCTAGAAAAACTGTTGCTAAATTTATTAATGCTAAAGTACAGGAAACTATTTTCACAAGAGGTACTACAGAATCAATTAATTTATTTGCTTATTCAATTGGAAAAAGCGGTTGGTTAAAAAATAAAGATGTATTAATTACTACTATTGAACATCATTCAAATTTTGTTCCTTGGCAACAATTAGCTAAAACATTTGATTTTAATGTTAATTATTATAATCCAAAAAATGGAATATTTAATTTAGATGAATTTCTATCTCATATTACAGAAAATACAAAACTTATTAGTATAACAGGTATGTCAAATGTAACTGGACAAATAATACCAATTGAAAATATCATTAATTATGCTCATGAAAGAGATATTTTAGTTCATGTAGATGGTGCTCAATTTGTACCTCATTTTGGTTTTGATGTAAAAAAATATGATGTTGATTTCCTCTCATTTTCCGGACATAAAATGCTTGGCCCTATGGGAATAGGTGTATTTTATGGAAAGAAAAAATTATTAAAAAAATTACCGCCATTTCATTATGGTGGGGAAATGATAAATTGGGTTAGACTTGATGACACTGATTTTGCAGAATTACCAGAAAAATTTCAAGCAGGTACTCCAAATGTTGGTGGAGCTGTAGGATTAAAAGCTGCTATTGATTATATTAATGAAATTGGTTTTGAGAATATTATAGAACACTCAAAAAAATTAACAAAATATGCTATGAGAAAAATTAAAGAATTAGACTTTATCACATTATATAATCCAGAAGATTCTTCATCAATTATTACTTTTAATATTGATAATGTTCATCCACACGATGTTGCTCAAATTTTAAGTGATAAATTTGGTGTTGCTGTTAGAAGCGGACATTTGTGTGCTCAACCACTTTTACAACAATTAGGAACAAAATCCGTTTGTCGAGCTAGTTTTTATTTCTATAACACTGAAGAAGAGGTAGATGTGTTTATAGAAGGATTAAAATTTATTAAGGAGTGGTTTAAATGAGTATAGAAGATTTATATTCTGATATTATTTTAGATTATGCAAGAAATCCACAATTTCAAGGTGAAATAGAAGATGCAACCATAAAAGAAGATGGAAAGAATCTTTCATGTGGAGATGAAATCACTCTTTATTTAAAAGTTGAGGATAATATAATAAAAGATGCTAAGTTTAGTGGCCATGGATGTATTGTTAGTCAATCATCTGCAGCATTACTATGTGAAGCGATAACTGAAAAATCCTTGGATGAAGCAAAAAAAATTTTAGAAGAAGTAGAAAAAATGGCTCAAGGTGATGAATTTGATGAAAAATTAGTTGGTAATGTTGGTATTTATTCCGAAATTTCTAAATTCCCTATTAGAGTTAAATGTTTTACACTTGCTTGGCATACTTTAGAAAATTCATTAGATGAACTTGAATAAGACTCCTTCGGGAGTTTTTATTTTTTTATTAAATTTATTGTTAAATTTTATATTAATTATATAATTATTTTTTGATAAAATAATTATATTTGATATAATATAAATATATAATATATATTTGGGATGGTGGATAAAATAAAAGAAAAAAGTTTTATTGTTTTTTCTAATATTTTTAAATATTTATCTAATTTTGAATATAATGATTTTTATGACATGAATATTATTTTTACATATATATTAGAATATATTATAAATTCTAATAAGAATTTATCTACAGGAAGCATTATTCTAAGAGATGATGATGGTTACTTTAGATATATAGCTACTAAGGGTCATGATTTTAATATATTAAAAAATATTGTTTATAATAAATATGATTTTTCAATTGAACGATTTTATGGAATACATTTATTAAAATCTGGAAAAGATTTTGAGAAAGATGAACACGTAGATTTATTAATAAAAGGTGGGAATTTACTCACATTAAAATCCTATTTATCAATTCCAATCCTTTCCAAAAATGAGGTTATTGGATTTTTAAATTTAGACAATTATTCTAATGAAAATATTTTTTCAGATGAAATAATCCAACTTTCTAAGTATTTTTCGAATTACATGGGCTATATATATGAATTATTAAATTTAAAAAGAGAACTATCATTAAATAAAATTATTCTTGAAAAGGCTAATATTTCAAATAACTTATTTTACAATAAACCTTTTTTAATTGACAAGGTAAAACTGTTTTTTGAAAATTATTCTGAATTTAATTTTGCTATTATTAAATTAAAAAATAATTATGAGAATAATGTTTTAGATGCAATATTTAAAAGAATTAATAAATTATTTATTGATGATTATGTAGCGTATGATAATAATCATTTTTATATATTATCTGAATATATTTCTAAGTATTTTTTTGATATTGAATTAAAAAAATACTTAGAAAAACGTATATATTTTGAAAAAGAAATTATTCCTGAATATGACTATTATTTATACGATATTCCAGAGGATATAAAAACTTTTAATGATTTAATTTTATTAATTATTTAGCTTTTTATATTATTCGATTTTTTATATTAATTCAATTTATTTAAATATAATTAGCATAGCTTATACATAATCATGTTTTTTTATATTTTAATTTTGGTTTAATATATGTTATATTTTAATTAGTTGTTTGAAACAACCAACTAATTAATTTGAGGTGAAATAATGATAAAAATTACAGATTCTCTTATAAAAACTTTAAATTATATATGGAAAAAGGATAGAACTTACTTAATGGAAATATCAAATGATATATCCTTAGAAAAATCCACAGTTTCAAGAACTCTTAATAAATTAAAAGATTTAGATTTAATTAAAAAAATAGATGAATTATCAGCATCTCCTCAAGGAGGACGAAAAACATCTATATATGGATTTAATTATTCTATTGGTAATGTATTGGGGATATCAATTGAACAAGATGGAATTGAAGTGATTTTAACTGATTTAAAAGGAAATATTTTAAAATCCAAAAGAAAAATATTAAAGATAGATAAAAACAATATAGTTGATGAAATTAAAAATGCATATGATGAATTTAAAAACAATAAAATTTTTGGAGTTGGCATTTCTTTACCTGGAATAATATCAAATGGTGAAATTATATATTCCAAAGCATTAAATATTGAAAGATTTCCTTTAATTAAAGAATTAAAAAATATACCTGTATATATTGAAAATGATAGCAATTGTGGTGCATTATATTTTAACTTAAAAGATGAATATAAAAATATATTATATTTCCATATTTCTGTTCCATATTATGTAAATGAACCTGTTGGAACTGGTATAGGAATTATAATAAATAATAAATTATTTCATGGTAGCAATAATTATGCTGGTGAAGTTGAATTAAATATACCTTTAGTTGATTCAAGTAATAATACAACATTTAATGATTTATTGCATAATATAAAAGATTATAATTTTACTCGGTTTATAGAACTATATTCTCAAAAAATTGGTGAATATATTAGTATCTTTGATCCTGATAATGTATTAATTGGAGGAAATATTACTCTTTTAGGAGATGATTTTTTAAAAAATCTAATTAGAGGTATTAAAAATCATATTTTTATGTATAAAAATAGAGATATATATATTAATCATACCTCAGCTGAGGATTTCTTAACTTCACGTGGAGCAGCTTCATTGATTTTACATAAACTTTTTGAGTCAGATAAATTTTTAAAAACATTTTTAAAGAGGCGATATTATGAATAATTACGGAAAATTATTTTTTTTAGGTTTTCCAGATGGTTTAGATGATGAAGCATTAAATATTATAAAAGATTATGAACCAGCTGGTGTAATATTATATCCTGACAACATGAAAAGCATTGAAGAATTACAAATATCTATGGATAAACTATATTCTTTAAATATTCCATTATTAATATCCTCAGATCATGAAGGAGGGCAATTAGAAACAGTTCCTGGAATTTTATCATCTCCTGGTAATTATGCAATTGGAAAAAATGATATTAATTCTGCATATGATTATGCAAAATATTTAGGAAAAAAATTAAGAGAATATGGGTTTAATATGGTTTTTTCTCCTGTTTTAGATGTTTTACATGAAGATTCAAGCGCTGTAACTGGATTAAGGGTTTTTTCTAATAATGTTGAAACAATAACAGAATTTGGTAAATATTATATTAAAGGATTAAAAGAACACAACATTCTTCCAACTCCAAAACATTTTCCGGGACATGGAAAAGCAAAACAAGATTCTCACGAAGAAACTCCTATTATTTTTGACTTCTCTTTTGATGACGATGATATTTTTCCATTTAAAACATTAATTAATGAAATAGAGATATTAATGACAGCTCATGTAATTTATAAACCTCTTGATAATGAATTAGGAACAGTATCTAAGGTTATTTTAGATGAATTATTAAGAAAAAAATTAAACTACAAAGGTATTGTAATAAGTGATGCAATTGAAATGAAAGCTTTTTATAACAATTATTTTCCAGAAAAAATAGATATGTTTTTTAATAATGGAGGAGATATATTATTAATATCTGATGCTAGAAAAAATTTTTATCCAGCATATAATGCATTAATTGAAAGTAAAATTAATAAAAATATTTTGGATAATAAAATATACAGAATAATTGAATTACAAAAAAAATATTTCAATAATGAATATGAAGGTAAATTTTTAATCGATATTGCTAAAAACTCTTTAAAAATACATATAAAAAAGAATATTGATAATCCTGATATTATTTTAATTCCAGAAGCTATTAATTTAAGTCAAGCCGACACTACAGCAAATGATTTAGAAAAATTAGAAAATCTTGTTAAACTGGAATTTAAAAAATCAAAAATTATAAAATATAATCCATTAAATGGGGTATTATCAGAAAAATTTGATCCAAATTTAAAAATCATTTCTTTTGTTCTTGATTCATTTAGATTCCCTAAACAGTTAAATATGCATAAAGGTTTAAAAAATGCTATATATGTGATTATTAGAAATGATCAAGATGAAAAATATTATAATGATTGTTCATATATTATTACATATTCTACAAAATTAATTTCTATATATCAAGCCATTAAGGCTATTAAAAAGGGGGTATAACTATGAAAAAGGCATTATTGGTATTGGTTTTAAGCTTGTTAGTAGTTTTTTCATTTGGAAAAACAAAGATAACTTTTTGGGGATTTATGCTCGATGATGAATCATCAGCAAAAATCTTAAATGATTTTATGAAGGAAAATCCAGATATTGAAGTGGAATATGTACAATTATCTTGGTCAAATGGATTTGATAAGATAGTAACAGCTATTGCTGCAAATAATGCTCCAGATGTTGTTGAATTAGGTAATACCTGGGTAGCTAATTTTGCAAGTCAAAAAACTATAACAAATCTAGATAATTATGCTGACGTTGAGAAATATTTTGGTTGGGATTCTGTAAAATATGATGGTCATATATGGGCTATGCCATGGCTATTAGGAACAAGAGCCTTATTCTTTAATTTAGATTTATTTGAAAAAGCAGGATTAGATCCTAATAATCCACCAGAAACATGGGAAGAATTATATGTAGCTGCTAAAAAAATAAACGAAGTTGGTGATAATATATATGGATTTGGTATGTGTGCTGGAGAAAACTTTAGCCCTTGGCAACAATGGTTTTTGCCTGCTGTTTGGGGAAATGGTGGAGATATAATAGTTGATGATAAATCACAATTATATTCAACAAAGGTTATAGAAACAGCAGAATTTTATAAGGCACTTTCTAAATATTCTTTAAAAACAAAACAAGCAGATTTAGCTAAAGCTTTTGGTGAGGGTAAAATTGGTATGTATGTAAGTGGTGCTTGGGACATAGATGGTATTGAAAAAAATTATCCTAATATAGTATTTGATGTAACATTATTACCAAAACCAAATAAATGGAGTGGAACACATGCTTCATTTGCTGGAGCTGAAGTTTTAGCAATTACTGAACAATCAAAAAATAAAGAAGCTGCTATAAAATTAATTAAATATTTATTAAGATCAGATGTTGCAATGCAAGTTACAAAATTAGTACCTTCTGTATTTCCATCAGTAGTTGGTGCAGATAAAGATCCTTGGTTTGATGATCATCCATTACATAAAACATTTTATGAACAAAATAAGTATGCAAAACCTGCTCCTTCAAATCCACAATGGTTTAAAATACAACAATATTTAACAGAAGCTATAGAAAAGATTATATTAGAAAATGAAGATATAGATTCTACTTTAAGATATTATAATTTAAAAATACAGCAATTATTAAACCATTAAAAAAATGCCTGCGCAGAGCCACCTGCGCAGGTATTAAGGAGTTGAAAAAATGAAAATAACAAGAAAATATAAATTTGAAACTTTTATATTATTATCACCATTTTTAATAATTTTTATGATCTTTGGTGTATTTCCAATAGGATATTCACTTTATATGAGTTTCACTAATTATACCGGATTAAATCCAAATTATGATTTTATTGGAATATCAAATTATATAAAAGCATTTAATGATGAAGTTTTTTTAATTGCTTTAAAAAATACATTTATTTTCGTAATTGGTACAATTCCTTTTACAACTGTATTTTCACTAATAATTGCTGTACTTATTAATAGCAAATTATTGCCATTTAAAGATCTTTTTAAAGCAGGATTTTTTTTGCCTTCGGTTATATCAATGGTTGTAATTTCAACTATATGGATATATTTATATAGTGCTAATGGTTTTTTTAATAATATGATGAGTTTGTTTGGAATGAAATCTTTAGATACTAGTTGGTTAGCTTCAACAAAAACCGCATTACTTTCAATTATGATAATGGATATATGGGCAGCTATAGGATATTATACCATATTATTTTTAGCAGGATTACAAGGAATACCAAATGAATTATATGAAGCGGCTTCAATTGATGGCGCTTCAAAGAAACAAACTTTTTTTTCTATTACATTACCATTATTAAAACCCACATTGTTTTTTATAATCTCATTAAATACTATCCGTTCATTTCAAATTTTTGCAGAAATATTTACTATGACCGGCGGAGGACCTTCTAATGCTACTCAAACTGTTGTTCATTATCTATATCAAACATCTTTTAGACAATTTGATATGGGATATGCATCTGCAATTGCATATATATTAATGGGTATAATAATGATTTTTACAATAATACAAAAAAGACTCCTCAGGAGTGATATATGATGAAAAGAACTTTATTTTTAATATTTATGTTTATAATCCTGGGTATTTCTTTATTTCCATTAATTACTATGTTTTTTACAGCAATTATACCTCAAGGAAATTTAACCAATGTAATTACAGAAAAATATATAAATGATTTTGAGGTTAAATATATAAATTATATAAAAAGAAAGATTAAAACAAATGCAAAGATATCTTTGGTTAAAGATTCACCAACTTCAACACAGAGTTTAAAAATAGATATTTTTAATGATGAAGAAAGTGTTGAATTATTAACAAGCGATATGGATTTACGCGTTGCAAAATATATTTCTTTTTATGTTAAAAATGTAAATAATTTTGTAGTTGAATTCAATGATATTGATGAAAATGTATTTAGATATCCTATTAAATTAAAGGATAATAACTGGCAAAAAGTAAATATAAATTTAAAAACAATAGAAAATATAGATTTAAAACATATTACCAAAATTGGCTTTGTTTTCAGTAAAAATACTAGCGTATATATTGATGATATTAAAATAAAGTATAAATTTCCAACATTAATGAATTTTATTATAGTATGGAAAGAAAATGATTTTGGAAGATATATGTTTAACAGTTTAATTATAGCTTTAGCTGTAGTTTTAGGAAATATTATTTTTTCCACTTCAGTTGCATATGCTTTTGCAAGAAGAGAATTTTTTGGAAAAAATGTATTATTTTTAATAGTATTAGCAACTATGATGATACCTCCACAAATAACTATAATCCCTATATTTATAATTATGAAAAATATTGGATGGATAAATACATATTATTCTCTTATTATCCCATTTTTAGTAACTCCGTTTGGTATCTTTTTATTAAAACAATATATAGAACAATTGCCAATTGAGTTAGAACAAGCTGCATATGTTGATGGGGCTAATACATTTCAAATTCTATATTATATAATTTTCCCATTATCTAAACCGGCAATTGCAGTAATGTCAATAAATACATTTATCACCTCCTGGAACGATTTATTTTATCCATTAGTTATGACAACCTCAAAAGATATGAGAACAGTGCAGGTTGGATTAGCCTTATTTCAAAAATTCAATCAAGTTGAATGGCCAATATTAATGGCAGCATCTTCAATTATTGGAATACCTGTTATAATTGCATTTTTAATTTTTCAAAAACATATTATTTCTGGTATAACTCAAGGAGCTGTGAAAGGATGAATTATACATTAAAAGAAATCAATAGAATACCTAAATTATTAAGTAGAGTAAAGGATTATAATTTTAAATTTGAAAAAAATAAAAAATACACTTTTATTGGTTGTGGTTCTTCATATAACTTAGGTTTAATTGTATCTAAAATAATGAATAAATTTGGTTATAATTCAAATGTAATATCTGGTGGAGAAGTAATAGTTTTTGACGAAGTACCAAAAACAGATATAGCAATATTTATATCAAGAACCGGTGAATCAACAGAAACTGTACAAGCAATTGAAAGATTTAAAAATATTAAAACAATTGGTATAACTTGTACATCTAATTCATCATTAACAAAAAAATGTACAGAAAATTATATATTTGACTTTGCTAATGAAGAAAGTGTAGTTATGACTGGTTCATTTGTTTTTATACTAAATTTTCTTCTTAATGGAATAGAGTTTCATGATTATTCAAATATTACAATACTAAATAATATTAAAAATTTAGTGGATTCTATAGATTTAAAAAATTATAATCATTTTGTATTTTTAGGATTTAATGAGCAATATGGTGTAGCAAAAGAAAGCGCCTTAAAAGTACAAGAAATGGCTATGCAAAATGTAGAATTTCATGAACCTCTAGAATATAGACATGGCCCAAAATCAACTTTAACAGAAAAAAGTTTAATAGTTATCTATTCAAAAGATACATATGAAGAAAGAGTTTTAGCAAATGAATTAAGAAATATGGGTGCAAAAATTATATTGGTTTCAGAAGATGGTGATTTAAAAATAAAATATAATAATGGATTTGATAGTATTTTGAGAATTATATTACCTCAATATATTGGCTTTAAAAAAGCTATTTTAGAAGGATTAGATCCCGATAATCCAAAGAATTTAAGTAAATCTGTTATTTTAAAGAGGTGAAATATGTTAATAGAAAATGTTTTAATAGTAGATCCCATTGATGGTGAATATGTTGGAGATGTTGTTATAGAAGGTAATTTAATAAAATCTATTAAAAAACACGATAAAACATATAATTATATTCTAATGCCAGGTTTTGTTGATACACATACCCATGGATACAAGGGTATAGATTTTATGAATTCAACAAAAGATGATTTAAAAAGATGGGCAGAAGAAAATTTTTCTCATGGTGTGACTAGATTTTATCCAACTACTGTATCAGCATCTATTGAAAAATTAAAAAATATTATTATTAACTTTGAACCTATTTTATCTGCTAAAGGTATTCATTTGGAAGGCCCTTTTATTAATAAAAAGAAAAAAGGTGCTCAAAATGAAGATTATATATACAATCCAAAATTAGAATATTTAAAAGATTTAATATGTGACAAAATAAAAATAATTACTATGGCTCCTGAATTAGAAGGATTTTTTGACACTATTAATTTTTTAAAAGAAAAAAATGTTATTATTTCTTTAGGGCATTCTGATGGGGATTATAATGCATACAAAAAATCTCTAGAATTTGGAATCAACAGGATTACTCATTTTCCTAATGCTATTAAACCATTACATCATAGGGAAATTGGAGGGGTTGGTGCAGGATTATTAAATGATTTTAAATTGGAATTAATTGTTGATAATATACATTTATCTCCAGACTTTGTCAAATTAGTATATAGTATTAAAAATATTGAAGATATTATATTAGTTACTGATTCAATACCAGCTACTCGTTTAGATGATGGAAAATACTCTTTAGGTGGTCTAGAAGTTTTTGTAAAAAACAAAAAAGCCACTTTAAAAGATAGTACTATTGCAGGAAGCACATTGACTTTTGATATTGCAATTAGAAATTTTTATAATTCCACTAATTGTTCATTACAGGAATTAGCTAAAATCTCTTCATATAACGCCTTACAAAATTTAAATATTTTTAATGAAGGTAGAATAAAAGAAAATTATATTGCTAACTTAGTTATATTATCTAAAGACTTAGAAATAATACAGACTATATATGAAGGAAATAGGCAGCTTTGAGCTGCCTATTCTTTTGGTTTTATTTCGCCTTTTCCCACTCTAATTGTTAACTTTTCATTTTCAAAATCAATTATAACTTTGCTCTTTGATGGTATTTCTCCTGCTATAAGTTTATTTGCTAATTCCATTTCAACTTCTCTTTCTATTACTCTTCTTAGTGGTCTTGCACCAAAGATTCTATCGTATCCTTTTTTAGCTAGATATTCTTTTGCATCTTCTGTAATCATTAATTCTAGATCTTTTTCTTTTAATCTTTCTTCTAATCTTCTCATCATAATACCAACAATTTCTTTTACTTGTTCTATAGTCAATGGTTTAAATACAATCACTTCGTCTAATCTGTTTAAAAATTCTGGTCTAAAGTATTTCTTTAAATCTTCCCTAACAATCTTTTCTAAATCTTCTTCTTCGGTTATTCTTTCTTCATCACTAATAAACCCTAACTTGCCTCTATTTTCTAACTTATTTAAAATACTTTCAGAACCTATATTACTTGTCATAATTATTATTGTATTTCTAAAATCTACTGTATTACCTTTTCCATCTGTTAATCTTCCATCGTCTAATACTTGAAGTAATATATTAAATACATCTGGATGAGCTTTTTCTATTTCATCAATTAATATTACTGAGTATGGTTTTCTTCTTACTGCTTCTGTTAATTGACCACCTTGTTCATATCCTACATATCCAGGAGGTGACCCAATTAATCTAGAAACAGCATGTTTTTCCATATACTCAGACATGTCAATCCTAATTAATGCTTCTTCTGTATCGAATAATACTTCAGCTAATGATTTAGCTACTTCCGTTTTACCAACACCTGTAGGACCTAAGAATAAGAATGAACCTATTGGTCTTGTTGGATCTTTTAAACCAGCTCTTGCCTTTCTTATATGTTGTGCTAATTTAATTATAGCTTCTTCTTGTCCAACAACACGTCTATGAATTTCCTTTTCTAAATTCAATAATTTTTCCCTTTCAGCCTCTAACATTTTTTTAGCAGGTATACCTGTCCATTTTTCAATTACTTCAGCTATTCTATCTTCATCAACAATTACATCTTCCTCTTCTTTATCTTTTTCTTGTTCATATTGACTTTTCATTTCTTCAATTTGTTTTTTTAGTTCAAATAATTTCTTTTTCTTTAAAGCAGCTTCTTCATACTCACCTTTTACAGTTAAATCATTTATTTCTTCCTCTAACTCTTTAGCTTCATATTCTAATTTCTTAATATTAGATAATTTAGAACTCTTTTCGAGTCTTGCTTTAGCTGAAGCTTCGTCAATAAGGTCAATAGCCTTATCTGGTAAGAATCTATCTGTTATATATCTATGGGATAATTTTACAGCAGCAATTACAGCATTATCGTCTATTTTTACATTATGATGTTTTTCAAAAGTTTCTTTTAATCCTCTTAATATTTGGATTGCATCTTCTTCACTAGGTTCATCTACTTGAACTGGTTGGAATCTTCTAGCTAATGCCTTGTCCTTTTCTATATATTGCCTATATTCATCTAATGTTGTAGCACCAATTACTCTTAATTCACCACGAGCTAAATCTGGTTTTAACATATTAGCAGCATCCATTGCATTGCCTTCTGCTTTACCAGCTCCTATTATTGTATGTAATTCATCTATGAATAATATTATCTTATCACCTTGTTTTTTTACTTCATCAATTACATTTTTCAATCTTTCTTCAAATTCTCCTCTGAATTTAGCTCCAGCTAATAATCTTCCCATATCTAATTGTAATATTCTTTTTTCTATTAATGCATCAGGTACAGCTCCTGTTATTATCCTTTGAGCTAGTCCTTCCACAATTGCTGTTTTACCTACACCAGGATCTCCTACTAAAACTGGATTATTTTTTGTTTTTCTACTTAATATTTCAATAGTTCTTTGAATTTCTAAATCTCTTCCAATTACTGGCATTAATTTCTTCTCTTCTGCCATTTTTGTTAAATCAATAGTAAATTGATCTAAAACATCTTGAACATTTTCTTCAGACCCTTCTTTAGTTACTTTTATGTTTTTCAATTCTTCATATACTTCATTTGTTGTTAAACCATATTTAGAAAATAATTTTGCAGAATATGAAGTGCCTTCTTGCATAATTGCTAATAATATATGTAATGTTGTAATTAGCTTATGTTTTGTTTTCTTGGCTTCGGATTTTGCTATTTCGAAAATTCTTTCTAATGTTGGTGAAATATATATTCTATTATCTCTTACACCACCAAATGAATATTGGACATTTTCTTCTAGCTCTTTTTCTATATTCTCTTTAATTGCTTCTACATTAATTGTTTCAAATATTCTCTTTACATATTCATCATCACTATCTAATATTGCCAAAGTTATATGTTCAGGAGTTAATACATTTGTACCATATCCACTAGCTATAGTTCTAGCATTTTCAATTATTTCCAGGGCTTTTTCTGTAAAATTTTTTGGATTCATCATTTCCTACACCTCCCAATCTATTTATTTTTTAATTATTATTTTTAGCAGTTGTAATATTTTTTTGCTAAATACACTTTAAAAAAATAAGAAAAAAATATTTTTCGTTATTTTAGACTAATAAAATTCAAAAAAGTTCAAATTGATTTTAGCAATCAAACACCTTAACTGCTAATATGATAACTTTATTTTATTACAATTAATTTAAGTATATGTGATAATTATAAAACACCTCGAAAAAATCGAGGTGTTATATATTAAATATCATATCATTTTTTGTACACATCTCTTCTGTTTTTGGACCATATGATATATGAGATATTTCTATTCCTGTTTTCTCTTCTATATACGCCATGTATTTTAAGAAATTTATATGATTTGTATTTGGCCAACCTTTTAATGTTTCATATACTGGTTTTCCTACAAAAAAATCATATGAAGATGTTGGTATTTCTTTTATTTCTCCATTTACATTATATGCAACACATATTTTTATTTCATCTAATCCATCTAAAACATCTGCTTTTGTTATAACTAATTTAGTTAATCCAGATCTAAGTTTTGCATATCTTAATGCTGGTAAGTCCAACCATCCAACCCTTCTAGGCCTTCCTGTAGTTGCACCAAATTCATTACCTTTTTTTCGTATTATTTCACCAATTTCTTCAAATTCCTCTGTTGGAAATGGCCCTTCTCCTACTCTTGTTGTATATGCCTTTAATACACCTAATACCTCATCTAATTCAAAAGTTGAAAACCCAACTGATGAAACACCATGAGCCATAGTAGCTCCAGATGTAACAAAAGGATATGTTCCAAAATCCAAATCCAACAGCACACCTTGAGCCCCTTCAAATAATACAGATGTATTCCTAAATACATCTGCCATATCAATAGCAGATGTGAATTTAACATTCATTTTTTCTAATTTCTTTTTTTGTTCAATTAAATAATTAAAGATCTTATCAGGATCAAATATAAATTTATCTCCATATATATTTTTCTTCAAATACATTACCTCTTCTAATCTTTCTTTTAATAATTTCTCATCAAAGAGATGATATATTTTAAAACCTTCTCTTGAAACCTTATCTGTATATGCTGGTCCTATTCCTCTTTTTGTTGTTCCTATAGGATTTTTCCTCAATTCTTCTAAAATGCCATCTTCTTCTTTGTGATATGGTAAAACTATAAACGCTTCTAAATCTATATATATTTTAGAAGATACTCCCGGAAAATCATTTTCTAATATCTCTATTTCTTTTATTAACTGTTCTATGTCTATTACCATACCGGCTCCTAAAAAAGCTTTTGAATCACCTTCTGGTATTATTGAAGGTAAGAGATGATTTACATATTTTTTGCCATTGTAATATATTGTATGTCCCGCATTTGCTCCTCCGGAAAATCTGACTATCCATTCATAGTTTTTTGAAAAATAATTAACTACTTTACCTTTACCCTCATCTCCCCACTGCGCTCCTACAATAGCTACTCTTTTCATTTTTTCACCTCCAACAAAGTAAAAAAGCCCCTTTACAGGGCTTTTTCTGTATATTTATTTTCATTATTATTTCTATTCATATACATAACCTTCCTTATTAAATATAACATATGTATTATATCATACTATTTTTTCAAATACAATATTTACTTTTCATAAATTACAATATAATACTTTTCTTCTAAACTTTGGTTTTTCTCTTTTAATACTATATTTGAATATTCATCTAAATTATTATTATATAATTTTGTATTTGGATCATTTTTTAAAAGAAAATGTATTTCTTCCTTGCTTAAATTTAATACCTTTTTATCTATACTTACATCTATATTTTTTTCTTGAAATTCCTGGAATGTAATTTTTTTATCATATTTAAAAAACTTTAAGATTGATAAAAATATATCATTAGGAACATAACCTGGTAATTGAGATAATGCTTCGCCTTTGCTATTAAAAAAGAAGAATGTTGGTGTTCCCCTTACTCCAAATGCACCAAATAACTCTAAATAATTTAATGTTTTACCTAAATATGTTGCTTTTTTGTTCTTATCAGCATATATTTCTGCAAATATAAACTCTGTTTTTAACCATTTTTGAATTTCCTTATCCGTTAAAACTTCACTTTTAAATTTTTTACAATAATAACAACTTTCTGATGAAAACATAACAATAACCTTTTTCCCTGTTATATTACCTATTTTTAATGCATTATCAAAATCATGGATAATAAAACTATTGATACTTGAATTATCTATACTTGAATTACCAATATTTGTATTATCAGTAAATGATATAATAGATATAATCAATAAAACCATTACTAAAAATTTTTTATACATATTTTCACACTCCTTGTAATGTATTAAATAAACCAAAAATTATTAATAATCCCATTGATATTAATAATATACCTCCAAAAAATTTTACGTATCTTTCCCATTTTGAAGTTCCAAATGATATTTTAGAAATTATTTTACTAATTAATCCACTAAAGAATAAAAATGGGATTGATATTCCAAGTGAATAGACAAATAACATTAAACCGCCTAAAAGAGGGCTGCTTGTTGTTGAGGCATATGTTAATACCGCAGCTAAAACAGGACCAGAACAAGGAATCCAGATAAAGGATATTAATACACCTATAATAAACGCACTAAAAAACGATGTATTCTTATAATTATTCAAATTAATTTTTATACCTCTAAATATTCCCTTACCAAAAATATAATATATTCCTAATAAAATAATAATAATTCCTGCTATAATATTAAATATACTTTGATATTTTGAAAGAATACTACCCAAAGTTCCCGCAAATGCTCCTAGTATAGAAAAAAATATACTAAGTCCTAAAAAAAAGGCTATTCCCCTTTTTATAGTCAATACTGTATTGTTTAAATCTGTCATTAATATACCAAAAAAAAGCGGAACTAGCGGTAATACACATGGACTAAAAAAAGATACAATACCCCCAAAAAATGCTCCTAAATATCCTATTGTAGGTTGAATTACTAATGTATCCATATCATCCTCCTATATATAATTTGTATATATAATTATAACAAAAAAAGTCTTATTTTCAAAGAGGTGTATTATGATATTAAATTTCTTAGGTATTTTAAAAAAGATTGATGAAATAAAACAACAAATACAAATAAGTAATTTTGAAAAGATCGAAGATTTTTCTACCTTTAATATTAATAATAATATTATTTTTACTGCTATTGTAAAAGAAAACGGAAATTATTATAGACCTCATTTGACTATTAATTCTGATACTCTTGAAATAAGACATTCTTGCCCTTGCAAAGAAGATAAAGAAATTTGCAAACACACTTCTGCTTTAGTTTTAGAAGTTGAGAGATATATAAAAAACAAAGGAAATATAAGTTTTGATGAATATTTAGGTATTAAAGATTATGGAGATACATATTATTTAATTTATCCCGGAAAAAATTATACAGAAGTAAAATTGGCTAAAAAGATAGGCAATAGAATTATTTTAAGAAAGGATATTGATTATGATGAAATATTAACTTTTTTAAAGACTAAGATTCCAGAAGACGAAAACGCTATAAAAAGATTGATTATAGCTATAAAACCATTGCTATATTTATCTAGTTTTAAAGAGCTTAAAAAAATAAATAGCAAAAAAATATTATTCAATAGAAAAAAGGAAATAATTTGGAATGATGATATTAATTTCAAATTATATATAACCGGAGATAATAATATAGGTAAAATAGAATTATTACCTAAATTAAATAGTAATAATATAGTTTCCACTAAAGATGATTATGCTTATTATGATGGAAATTCATTATCTTTTATTAATTCAAAAACATCGATTAAATTCCCGTATTATAACAATATACAAATGGAATTCAAATATAAAAACAAAGAAGAGCTTGAAGATTATATAAAAAATAATATTATAAAATACGAAAGATATGGTTTTGATATTGAAATTGATGAAAAGTTTGGAATAAAAAAAGATATATTTATTCCAAAATTAAATCTATACATAAATTTTATAGACAATCAATTCTATTTAAAAGGAAAATTCTTATACGGAACAGAGATAGATATATATAGTGATTATAAATATAAAAATGTTGAAGAAGAACAAAGATTATTAAATTCTTTAAAAAAGGTTGGAATTGAATTAGATGAAAAAGGTAAGGCGACTTTAGATATTGAATCATTCTTTGAGTTTATTGATAAAAAAATTGATAAAAATATAATAATTAAAATGAATAAAAATATAAAAAGACAAGAAATTGAAAGCATTCAAATGAAATTAAATTTAAAAAGCAATTGGTTTGATGTAGAGGGTGATATCCTTTTAAAGGATAATAAAAAGTTAGATATTAATATATTAAGAAATAGAAAAGATAATTATATTATTTTAAATGATGATACTATAATTAAAATACCAGAAAAAATATTGGAAAAACTAGAAGATTTGAAAATAAAAAAAGATAAAATAGAAATTGAAAGTTATAATATATATTCCTTTTTGAATAATCCAAATTTAGAAATTGAATCATTAGATGAAAAAACAAGGGCGTTTATTGAAAATATTAAAAATTTTGAGAAAATAAAAGAATATGAAATTCCAGAATTAAAAATTCCTATGAGGGATTATCAGATTCAAGGATATTATTTTCTAAGGTATCTACATGAATTTAATTTTAATGGCATTTTAGCTGATGATATGGGACTTGGTAAAACAGTACAAACAATATCATTAATATTATCGTTAAAAGAAAAAAATAGAAAGTTTTTAATTATTACACCTAGATCTGTAGTATATAATTGGGCATATGAAATTGAAAAATTCACTTCTAATTTAAAATATTATATATATCATAATAATCAAAAAGATATTCCAAATGATGTTGATGTTATTTTAACAACATATGGAACTATTAGAAATTCTATTGATGATTTTAAAGATATATACTATATTATTCTCGACGAAGCTCAATATATTAAAAATCATGAAACTAAATTATATTCAACTATTAAAAAATTAAAAGCACCTCACAAATTAGCATTAACTGGTACTCCTTTAGAAAATTCCTTAGATGATTTATACAATATTTTTAATTTTTTAATGCCTGGATTTCTAGGAAATAGAAAGGAGTTTTTAAGAAAATATAGTTATTCAAATAAAGAAAGTATTAAAAAATTACAGAAAAAAATAAATCCTTTTATTCTAAGAAGAAAAAAGGAAAATGTATTAAAAGAGTTACCTCCTAAAACAGAAGAATATATTTTTAATGAAATGAACCAACATCAGTTAAAAATATATCATCAACTATTAAATGAGTATAAGCAAAAAATAGCAGCATCACAAGGTATAACAAACTTTAGTGTTTTAGAAGGATTACTAAGATTACGACAAGTAGTAAATCATCCTAAATTATTAGGTATTAATATAGAATCATCTAAGTTCAATGAATTTAAAAAATTCATTTTAGAAATATTAGAGGAAGATCATAAGATTGTTGTATTTTCACAATTTGTAAAGATGATAAATATTATAGAAGAATGGTTAAATCGAGAAAAAATAAAATATAACAAAATTATTGGACAAACAAAAAATAGAATAGATATTGTTAATGAATTTAATAAGAATAATGATATTAAAATTCTTCTCATTAGTTTAAAGGCTGGTGGTACTGGATTAAATATTACTGGAGCTGATTATGTAATACATTATGATCCATGGTGGAATCCTGCAGTTGAAAATCAAGCTACAGATAGAGTATATAGAATTGGTCAAACAAAACCTGTTTTTGTGTATAAGTTTATTACAAAAAATTCTATTGAAGAAAAAATTTTAAATTTAAAAAATACTAAAAGAGATTTATATAATTTAGCTATATATACAGAAAAATCATTTTTAAAAAATTTATCTAAAGATGATATATTACAATTATTCGAATAGAGCGTTTAACGCTCTATTTTTTTACCTATTATTAACTTGAATTTTATTACATGTTGTTATATAATTTTACATATAACGAGTTTCAATATTAATTATACTTTTCTGATTGTTAAATAATTCATTATTACATAATACTATTGAATTTTTTCTGAAATTATAATTAAATATATATAATTAAAACATTTATAATTTTTTTAGATTCATCTTTTTGTAACTTGATTTTGATTTATTTTAGTTGTATAATATTACGTTAAATTTACATATCTTTACAAAGGGGGTAGTTGGATGAAGAAACTGGTATTTTTTACTTTGATTTTATTTGTAACCGCTATTTTTCTAAATTCCTGTGTAATGTTGAACAAAGAGCCATCAGTTGTTGAAGATGAGTTCTATCCAATGAATGGTCAAAAGCATTTAAGTGGAACTGTTACTTTAAAATGGAAGGCTATTGATCCTGAGAATAAAGGTTTAAAATTTGATCTTTATTTCGGGGAAAACAAAGATTCATTGGAAAAGGTATTAACAGATACAACAAAAACATCATATGACGTTAATACCGAATATAACAAAAGATATTATTGGAAAGTTGTTGCTAAAGATGACAGCAAATCAATTGAAAGTGATGTATTTGAGTTCTGGACAAAAGGTTTAGAATTAAATATTTTACAATATTTCTCTGGTGGAGTTGTAGAAAATGCTAAGGTTGAATTCTTTAACAACAATGAAATAATAGGAGAATTAATGTCAGATGAAAATGGATATGTAGACTTTAATTATCCTAATATGCCAGAAGTTATTGATATTAAGATAACAAAAGAAGGAAATGCTATTACTAAAATAGAGAATGTTAAACCAGAATTGTTATTCGGAAAACCATTAACAGCATTTAATAGAACAGCTGTTATTAATACTGATTTAAATCAAGAATTAAATGATTTAGTTGTTAATTTTTATACATTAGATGGAACTCCAATATCATCTAATGATAAGATATCAGATGATTTCACTGCAGAAGTTATTGTTAATGAAAATGATAATCATCATTATATAACATATACACCAAAATTTGATTTTAACAGAGTTGAAAGAGGTTTAACTGTTGAATCCACAAAAAGTATATTTACAATTAATATTGATAGTGTTCAAAATGGTTTAAATATACTTCATACTTTAGCATATGATCATAATGAAAATATAGTATATAGATTAGATTATGTAAATATTGAAAGAACATTATCAACATTACCTAGCACACCATATAATGTTGTTCCAGCAAATGTTGAAAATCTAGGATTGCCTAATATCATTTCATTTACAAGAAGAAGAGGAGTTTCATATTATAGCGAAAATAACATCGATAGAGGTTTATATGCAGCTCCTAAAGATAGTAATTTAATAATCGACTTATACTGGATTGATTTTGATTCTATCGATAAATTAAATGCTGCTTTAGTAACTCCTCCTGAATTACCTGATACAACTGAAACTGAAAAACCTGATGGATATAATGTATATAGATCATTTGATGGTATTAATTATGAAAAAATAGGTTATGTTACAAGTTCTTATGTTAAAGAAAGAATGTATTTAAGTGCATTATATCAACTTTTAGGTTACCCAAATAGCTACTTAAAGCCTTTATTCAGCGATTATTCAGCAGAATTAGAAGTAGGTAAGGAAGTTTGGTATGCAGTATCTTCAGTATATGATAATGTTGAAACAGAAAAAACAGTTTTAGGTTCTGTTATTCCATTAGATACTTTCAATATTATTTTAGAAAATCCTACAGATGATTCAACTGGTGTTTCAAGAAATGTTGAATTTAAATGGAAACCTGATAAAACTTTAAGCGGCGAAGGAACAGTTACATATAATTATGGAATTTTTGTATATGACTGGAACCAAGCAGACAACGGATTAATGATTCCTGTTGAAAATGTTGAAAGCACAAACGCTTATGGAGATATAATTTCTGTTGAAAATTCAAATAGCGTATCTATTAAATTTACAGGAAATACTGCAGATCCAGATTATGGTAAAAAATGGTATTTATTCAATCCTTATTCATTAACAAAAGAATTATATCCATATGACAAATTAGAAGCAGGTAAATCATATAACTGGGGTATTAACATTGCTTATGCTGAAACTTTAGATAATGATAGTAGAGCATTATCTATTGCGGCAGATTTCAGGTATAGAGATAAAGCTTGGTTTATTGATAGATTAAGTTCAGGTATGGAACCAGATCTACATGCAGATTTCACAACCGAAACAAAGTAAGGAGGGGATATGATGAAAAAAATTCTTTTTATTCTACTTTCTTTAAGCTTGTTATTAATTAGCTGTACAAATTTTGATGTTAATAATAATATAAATAATGCAATAAAAGTTGAAAAAAATAATTTAATAGAAAAAAAGCTTAATACATTAAATAAATATGATTATTTTGAAAATCAATTAAACGTTGGATACAATGATATTGAATCACTAAATAAATTAGCAAATTATTTAAAAGCTGATATTGTTGTTAATATAGAAAAACTTAAGATTGCAAATTTAAGATTTAATTATTCAGTAGAAGAAGCTCTAAGAAAACTTTTAAACAAATCATTTGAAGGTATAAAATTCATCGAACCTAATTACAAAAGAAAACTAATTGAACCTGTAAAAAAAGAAACCTTTAAAGAAGAATTAGTAAAATCTGTTGCTTCTCCTGAAGATCCAAAAAATCCATTATATGAATTTCAATGGGCTTTAAAGAAATTTGATGCTAAAAAAGTTTGGGAAACCGCTACAGGTACAGGTGTTGTTGTTGCTGTTATGGATGGAGGATCAGATTCAAGTCATCCAGATTTAAATGGACAATACGTTACTGGTGTTGATTTCTATAATAATACTCTTATTCCAGCAAATACATCTGTACCATATGGAGATCATGGAACACATGTTTCTGGTATTATTGCTGCTAAAAAAGATGATAATTACGGTATAGCTGGATTAGCACCAAATGCAAAAATTATGGTTGCTCCAGTATTTGCTCCTAATTTTGTTGGAGATATATATGTGGCATATAATGCAGCGTGGGCTGTTGATAATGGAGCTAAGATATTACAAAACAGTTGGGGTGGTCCTGGATTTTCAGACACATTAAAAGCTGGTTTCGATTATGCTCTTGCTAATAATGTTTTAGTTGTTGTTTCAACTGGTAATACTCATATAGAAGAAAGTTGGGGAAGTCCAAATTCTTTACCTGGTATATTAGGTGTAGGTGCTAGTGATGTAAATGATAATGTTGCAGAATTTTCAACAAGAGGAGATAGCGTATCTGTATTAGCACCTGGTGTTCAAATATTATCAACTATACCTGTTGATAGCAGCGATGTTTCTCCATTGTATGGCCCATTTGCATACTGGAACGGTACTTCTATGGCATCACCATATGTTTCAGCTTTAGCAGCATTATTATGGGAAAAACATCCTAATGCAACAGCATATCAAATTAGAAAATTAATTGAAATGTCTGCTAAAGATGTGGATAAACCAGGATATGACACTAACTCAGGATACGGTGTTATAGATCCAAAAAAAGCATTATCATTGCCATTACCAGAAGAAAAAGGAGCTATGGCTATTGTTTCTGTTAAAGATTCATACGGAAATCCTTTAGCTGGTGTATATGTAACATTATATAGAGAAACAGGACCAAATTACTATGCAAGAACTGATTCATATGGTAATTGTGCTTTCTATCAAATAGACCCTGATACATATGATATTATTGTTGGAGGTCCAGATTTATTAGATTCTATAGTTTTAAGAGCTCAAGAACAATTATCCAAAACTTTAGAAAACGTTGAAATAAAAGATATGTCAGAATTAGATGATGTGCAAGTAATATCTGTAACTTTTGATTCTACATTTGAATTAAGTTTAACTCCACCTACAGCAACAGGAAATTATACATTAAAAATTTTAGATGCTGATACAAACGAAGAATTATTAAGTAAATCATTTAATGAAGCTACAACTGTTTCAAAATCAGACATAGGTACTCCTACATTCTATATTAAAGTTGAAAGCGATAATATGCCTGTTTTACCAGAACCAGTATTTGAAGATAATTTCGAATCAGGTATTTTAAAATGGAATACAGGAACAAATGCTGCTACAATAATTGATGATAATGGAAATAAGATTATTTCATTCCCTGATATTGATGATGATCAAGAAAGTTATATCTCAACAACTGTTACTCTTGATTCAGCAACATATGGTTATAAATTAGTATTTGATTATAAGGTATCTAGTGAAAAAGATTGGGATTTCTTATTCGTATATGTTGACGGAGAAACTGTATTTAAAGCATCTGGTGAAATCGATTGGACTACAAAGGAAATTAGTTTATCTGAAGGTACACATGAAATTAAAATAGCTTATGTAAAAGATGGTGCTGTTTCTGATGGTCAAGATACTGCATGGATAGATAATGTTAAAATATCCAAAATACCAGATGATTACTTAGATTATGCCGTTACTGGTACTGTAACTTTAAATGGAGAAACTATAAATATTTCTCATTCATTATATGATGGAAATATAGTTGATGATGATCCAGTAAATGAATTGCCTTGGAATGTTTTCTAGGTGAATATTTATGGATTTTAAAAGCATTTTATTAATTCTATTTTTAGCAATAATATCCTCTTTTTCATTTTTCATAAGCACAGAACATACTAATGAACCAATAAAATATGAAGCAGTAAAATACGAAATAGTTAAATATAATTTTAAGTCATTTGAACCAAATTTACAGATAATGGAAAAAGAGAATAATTTTTGGATATCTATTTGTTTAGGAGAGAAAAAATCTGGAGGATATGAAGTAAAAGTTAACTCCATAAAAAGAGAAAATGATAAGTTAATTATTGAGATTTCATCAAAACAAAATTCAAAATATGTAACCCAAGAATTTTCTTATCCAAGTTTAACCATTAGTATTCCAAAATTAGATATTAAAGTTGTTGAAGTATATATATATGAAGATAAAATACCTTTAATTATTACAAAAGATATTGAATAATAAACTCCCGAGATTTTCTCGGGAGTCTTTTTTATATAATTAATATCAATATCTTATTAAATATCACCATTCCAAGTAATGCGAATGGGTAGGTAGCTCCATAACCTATTGCAACTTCCTCTGAATCATTTGCATCTATTGCAGCTCCAAGACCTGGCGTACTTGTCATTCCCCCGCATATAGCACCAGATAATATTATCCAATTGATTTTCAATATATATTTACCTATTATTACTCCTAATACTATTGATATTATAGCTATAATAAAAGAGTAAAACATTAGACTAGCAGTTTGTGCATTTAAATTAATATCCCCAGATTTTAAACCTACAGAAGATAAAAACATTAATAACCCTAATTCTTGAATTGTTTTTAATATTTTTTTATTCATTCTAAAATCAAATATCCAAATCTTGCCTAATCTTCCTAAAAATAACGAAGACAATAACACTCCACCAGTAATTCCTAATTTAAAGGATATATAATTAAAATCAAAATTAATATTTCCTATTAATATCCCTATAATTATTATCAATGAATAGGCCAAAAAGTCAAATCCTTCTTCCTTATCCTTTTCAATTTGCATAATTTCTTTTAATTTGCTTTTTTCATCTTCAATATTAACTTTAAATATATACGGAAAAATATACATAGAAAGTATAACTGCTAAAACTCCGGGAATATATCCAAATGTATAACCCGAAATTATTTCTTTTTCAAAATTAGGTGCTGTTTCTAAAGCCGTTGCTAAACCAGGCGAACTTGTTAATGCTCCAGAATATAATCCAACAAATTCATATTTATTACCAAACTTAGAAAATATATATGTAGATATAAACCCTACAAATGTGATAAAAAATGCCATAATTAAAAACTTTAATCCATACTTTTTTATAATTTTATCCAAATCCTTTGATGCTATTAATCCAACTGAGGATATAAATAAAATTAAGGAAAACAAGAAAAATTGTTTAAAATCACTATTTAATTTATTCATTATTTCCATATTACTTGAATATAGGCTGGTAGAATACCAGCCTAATATTAATCCACTAAATAATGATCCAGAACTACCTAATTTAAAGTTTTTAATTTTTATCTTTCCAATTAATATTCCAAAAAATATTGATAAAAATAATAGCAAATATGAATTATTCATATTAACCTCCTAATTCTGGAATTTGGCTTATTACATTTACACCTATTTCTTTTAATTTCTTTTCTTTATATTCTATACTTCCTTCATATCCTTCAATAATTGCTCCAGCATGTCCCATTCTTTTACCTTTTGGTGCTGTTCTACCAGCAAAAAACACTTTTATATCTCCATTATATCCTTTTTCTAAAGCCTTTTCAATACCTTTTATTTCATCATTTCCTCCTACTTCACCAATAACAACAACCTTTTTTATATTTTCTTTCATAATATAATCAAATGCATCTTCTATAGAAGTACCTATAATTGGATCTCCACCTAAACCAATTCCAACTTTTATTCCACTAGAATATAATGATAAATAATTAGAAATTTCATACATTAATGTACCGCTTCTTGAAATAACAGCTATATCTCCTGGTTTAAATGCTCTTTCTGGCATTATACCAATTTTTGATATACCAGGCAAAATTACACCTGGACAATTTGGCCCTATTATTATTACATCATTATCCTTAGATATATTATATATATCTAACATATCTTGTTGAGGTATATGCTCTGTTATAATAATAATTTTTTTTACTCCTGCATTTATCGCTTCAAAAACCGCTTCTTTTGCATATGGAGCAGGAACAAAAACAATTGAAGTATCTACATTATGCTTTTTAACAGCATCGTACATATTATCTAACACTTCAACTCCATTTATATACTTTACACTTTTATTCTTTGAAACACCGCATACTATATTAGTTCCATATTTTAACATCTTTTCAGTATGTAATTTCCCGTATTTTCCTGTTATACCTTGAACACAAACTCTTTCATTTCCATTAATCATTTAAACTCACCACCTTGACTGCATCAGTTATCATACTATACATATCTTCATAATAATTCATATTATTCTCTTTTAATATTTTTTTTGCTATATCTTCATTTGTACCTGTTAATCTTATATACAATTCTATATCTGGGTTATTAGTTTTAAATTCTACTAAAGCCAAAGAAATTTCATCACATTTTGTTATTCCACCAAAAATATTTAATATTATTTTTTTTATTCCATAACTTTTTAATAATTCTAATGCTTGTATAGTTATTCCTTTTTCAGCACCACCACCTAAATCAAGAAAATCTGCTGGATTCCCTCCAGATAATTTTACAGCATCCATAGTTGCCATAACTATACCTGCACCACATCCAATTATCCCGATATCTCCATCTAATTTAACAAAGTGAAATGGATACTCATCTTCAATAAATTCTTTTGCCCATTCTTGTCTAAATATAGCATTATCATCTAAATGTATTACTATATCAAGTGCATATAAATTACCATCAACATCTTCAACTAAAGGGTTTATTTCTAATAACGTTAAATCTTTTTCCCTAAATAATTTCCTTAGATTAGGTAATATTTTTGATATTTTTTGTGGAATCTTGTCATGAAATTCATCAAAATTTGTTTTAATAATACTATCCTTATTATCTTCTATATCAATTCCACCTTTTTCAGAATACAATATACTAATATTCTTTTCTTCTCTGTCTAATATTAAAGAAATATAATATTCTTTTTGTATAGGTATCATTTTTTCTACTAATACTCCATATGGCTTTTCTCCTTTAATCTCCTTTTTCAATAATTCCTTTACCTTTTTCCTAAAATCATCTTCGTCATGTGCAAATAATACTCCTCCAGCCTTCATTCTTCCACCAACTAATACCTGAGATTTTAATACAGCTGGTAAAAACTTAATTTCATAATCTTCCCTAATCAAATATGATTCAGGGACTTTAATACCATAGTCCTTTAGAAAGGATTTGCCAACAAATTCATGAATCTTCATACTACACCTCCTAATATATATAAAAATTTCTCCCATATCGCCCTCGCGAATGGGAATACCTTAGGACTAAAGGTAGGTCTCCCGACTTCTGGATCATTCTACTCCCAACGCCTTCCCAGTTTCCCAGTGGCATTTTGTTGGTTTCGTCCCCAGTTACGGTGGCGGGGCCGTGATGGATTTTCACCATCTTCCCTTGCACCTTTAATCCGGAGGTATTTAATTAAATTTTCCTAAAATGTTTATTGGAATATCTATATTTATATTTTTTAAATTTTCTTCCTTTAAAGTTATTATTGCACATGTTGCTGGTCCAGCACTTTTATATAGATCAATATTATTATTAAATAAATTAAATTCTAAATTCCATATCTTGGATATTTCATTAATCTCATGAAAAATTCCTTTTGAACCCACAGGCACTATTTCATGTAAATAATTACTATTTCTTAAAGTTTTTAATATATCCAATCTAAGAATTTCTTTGCTCTTTAATACCTCTTCTCCTAATTTAGGCAAACCTATTAATACTGCAATGTCATCTTTTTCTGTTTTAAAGTTAATATTTTTTTCTTTAATACCTATAACTGTAATACCTATTCCTGTTTGTATTGTTGGAAAATTCTCTTCTGTACTTCCTGTAATTATTACATCTATATTTATTAAATCAATTGCTCTTCTTATTCCTTTTATAATCTCTTTCCCTGTATTATTCATTTCAACTGATAATGTATTTACAATTGTTATAGGCGTTGCTCCATATGCTATATTTTCACACAATGCTACATGTGCTCCATAATAACCAACAATATCTGGTGAAACTTTTACCACATCCATCTCTTTATTGCCAATAGCACCAGATGAATCACATGATATTATTAGTTCTTTATTTCCTAAATCTACTATTGTTAAATCTCTTACTTTGATTATATTTCCACCTCCGTATATCTATCAAATTTTATATATGAATATTTTTCCATAATATAATTAATTACTCCTCCATGTGTAACTATAATATATCTTTTATTTTTATCTAACTTTGATAAAAATTCATCTATTCTTTTAAAGAATGATGTATAACATTCTCCTTTTGGAAAACAGTATTTCCTATAATCTTCCATCCATAACATATATTCATTATAATATTTTTCTTTTATTTCTTCTATTGTTTTTCCATCAAAAATACCGAAATTTATTTCTTTCATTCTTTCATCAATAATAATTTTATTATTTAATACCTTTGATATTTCTAAAGCTGTGTAATATGCTCTGTACAATGGACTAGAAATTATATAATCAGCATATTTGTTTTTAAATATTTTTTTTAATACATTAATTTGTTTTAATCCATTTTCTGTAATATTATAATTACTCCAACCACTAAATATTCCTCTTATATTCGCTTCTGTTTCAACATGTCTTATTAATATTAACTTCATAATATACCTCTCAATATATATATACTTATTAAATAAAATGTTTGTGATAACTCAATTACTAATCCTATTGTATCCCCTGTCATACCATCTATTTTTTTTATTATTTTTTTAGTTATGAATATAACAAATATATATGATAATATTATTGGTAATAATATATATGGATTAAAAAACATTAATATAGGTGATACTATTAAAAAAGAAATAATAAATTTTTTTATATTTGAATGTGTTATAAATATATAACCCATTCCGTTATTTCTTGCATATGTTGATATAGATGCTGCTAATAATGCTGAACTTCTTCCGATAATTGGCATAATTAAAATATATATATAATTTATGTAATAACTAAAAATTAAATTTGTTAATATTAGCATTATTAAACCTATTACTCCAAACGTTCCTATTCTACTATCTTTCATTATTCTTAATATTTCTTCCTTATTTCTATTGCTAAATACTCCATCAAAGGTATCCGCCACACCATCTAAGTGAAGACCTCCTGTAATCCATATATAAAATATCCAACTTAATAATACATATATTGGTTTATTAACAGGAATATACGAACATATATACATAAAAAAACCTATAATTAATCCAATTAAAGGTAAAAAATACATACCTTTAGAAAAATCTTTTTCATTGTACTCAGTATATATTGGTATTCTGGTAAAAAAATTAAACATTAATATTATGCCTTTCATATTATCATCCCTTCAATTTTAAGGGTATTCCTGATATGGTTATATACACCTCATCAGCCTCTTTAGCTAAATATTGATTTACTCTTCCGGCAATATCTCTAAAAATATTACCAAGTTTATATGATGGTACTATTCCCATACCAACTTCATTTGTAACTATAATAAAATTTTTATTGTATTTTTTCATTATTGCTATAATTTTCTCTACTTCAAAAAATATTTTTTTCTCTATATTTTCTATTGTTTCATAATCTGCATTTTCTATATTTTCTTCTAATAATAGATTGGATACCATCAGTGTCATACATTCAAATAAAATTGAATCGCTGTTTAAAAAATCTATATTAGATTCTAATTTCTCAAATGATTTATACATTTCAATAGTTTTCCATTCTTTTGATCTAGAATTTATATGTTTTTTTATTCTATATTTCATACCATCATCAAATGGTATTGCTGTTGCTATATATACTATTTTATTTCCTATTTTTTTTATATATTCCTGTGCAAATGTGCTTTTCCCACTTCTCGCTCCTCCTGTGACTAAAACTATCATAAATCTCCTCCTTTAAATTAATTTTCATCCCATATCGCCCGCGCGAATGGGATTAAGATAGAATTAAGGTAGGTCTCCCGACTTCTGGATCGCTCTACTCCCAACGCCTTCCCAGTTTCCCAGTGGCATTTTGTTGGTTTCGTCCCCAGTTACGGTGGCGGGGCCGTGATGGATTTTCACCATCTTCCCTTACACCTTAACCCTTATCTATTAACTTTTATAATTATTATTTAATTAACACTTCAACATCTTTCTTATCAAAAGCAATTGCAACTTTTATTATTTTCTCTATACCATAACTTTTTATTTCTTCTTCATATCCTTTTTCTTCTATTTGTTTTATCCCTTTTTCTGCACTGTCTTTTAAATCTTTATCAAAGTCTATACTATACTTTTTGAATTCAAATATTATTCCCGGTTCTGTTTTTTCTTTTGGTATTAATATTACATCTGCTCTTCCATATCCTGTTTCTCTATTGCTTTTTACTATGTATTTTTTACTTAGTCCTACTATCATTCCTAGTATTAATCCATGATAAAATCTTTCTGGTTCTTCTCCGCTTACATCATAATAACTCAATGTTTCTTTTACTATTTTTTTGAATTTTATTCCAAATTCTTTGTATTTCCCTATTATTATATCTTGTATTATACTTTCTAGTTCTATCTTCGTTTCTTTTATTATATCCACCACTGTTTTTTTGAAGTATTGTAATGTTTCTTTGTTTGTTATTTTAAGACTATATCTCGTTTCTCCTTCTTCTCCTGTATGTTTT
>NZ_LNGH01000014.1 GCF_011057715.1 Marinitoga sp. 38H-ov | reverse complement strand
ACTAGTTAGAAGTATTTATTATATGCTTAAAAATAATTCATCCTATAATCCTATTGAATTATCTCAATCTTCTAAAAAAATGGTGTTTTTAAAGGATGATAGTAATAATCAATAATAATAATTAAGCGTTTACAATTAACAAAACAACTAAATAATTCTAATTTTTGCACCATGTGCATAATATTTGTTTTACTCTTTTTTCTATCTGTATTATTCTGAATTCTTGTTATTTTTCATCTTTGTTAATTTTCATTGTTTTTTTATTTCCCTCTTGACTTATTACCGGAGACTATTTTTTAGGTTTCTTTTTATAATTGAATCTTTAGAAAATTTTATTAATAATTTGTCACTCAACATAGTCATTAACACAGGGAAAATTGTTAAAGTTAATAACGGAGCTACAAACATTGCAGTTGCTGTTAAAATACCGAATTGTTTGAGCATACCTATTTCAGAAAAAATAAATGTTGCAAATCCAAGTATAACTGCCAATGAATTAATAACTATAGCTCTTCCGGATGTTGCGGATGTTCTTATAGCCGCTTTAAACTTATCTTTGCTTTCTTTATATTCCTTTTTGAATCTAGAAATATAATGGATGGTGTAATCTATTCCAGTACCAATTGTTATAGATGCTATAGTAACTGTTGCAGCGTTTAATGAAATGCCGGTTAAACCCATAATCCCAAAATTTGTAATAATAGTTAATGTTATAGGTATTAGAGATAATAAGCCTAGTATTATTGAATGCATTTGTATAGCAAATAATATGAACACAAGAGCATAAGCTAACATCATACTTTCCTTTTGATTATCAAATACCATATCATTTACTTTATTTGTTAAAATTGGAATTCCAGTAACTCTAACTTCGAGTATTCTTTTTCCACCTTCTACAGGAACTTGTTCATCATTTACATATTGAGATAATTCATTCAGATCTTTTTCAGTTAAATTTAAATTTAAAGAAATTAATTTACTTTTTGCAAAATCAGCTCTTATATTTGGTTCATAATCGTATAAAAAGTAATCATAATATTCTGAAATATATTCATCAAAGTTATCCCCATCGATTAATTGAGAAAATGCGTTAAAATCAACTTCTTCTTCATCATTATATTTTAGGTAATTATTAAATAATTTATATAAATTTCTTTTATCCAAATTAGATACCAATTCTTTAATATCTTTTGATTTTGCTTCAACCATAATATTTAAGATTTTTTCATTGTAATTTCCTTTTCTTGAAATAATAAATTGTTTTATTTCATTTTCATATGCTTTTATATGTTGCGGATTGTTTATATCAAAATCTTCTATTTTATAATTTTTAATTATATAATTATCGATATACTTTTTTAAAGCTATTTCTAATTCTTTTACTTTACTAAAGCTTTTTGTATTAACCATTATTTGTGAAATTGATTCATTTTTTTCTGGAGATAGAATTTTATCTATTCCTTCACTACCTTCAATTAACATATAATTTTGTTCCATCGCATAATTAGAACCTGGTACATATTCATACCCTGTAAAACCTTCAGTTAAGTTTGCAACAACATCACCTATATTTGTAATTTGAGAAACTACAGAAAAATTATTTTTTGCAAACATAGAAATATCTCTTATTGTCCTATTGAAATAAAAATCTCTAAATGAGTTTTCGTCTTTTGCTAATAAATCAACAAAAATATAATCATTACCGCCAAAATTATTTCTTAAAAATTTTGAGCCTTGGACCATATGGGTTTTATCGCTCATAAAGTTTTCTATTTGCATATCAGATTTTATTTTAGGAATAAAAAAAGTAGTTAATAATACTAATAAAAATATTATTGTTAAAGTTATAGCTCTATGATATACAAGTTTATTAGTAAAATTTCTTAATAAATGACTTTCACCTTCTTCAGAAAGATTAGCTTTTGATTTTGGTTGAAAAATCATTAACATAGCAGGTACAAATAAGGTTGCCATTAATAATGCCAAAGCAATACCTAAAGATGTGAAAATTCCTAATTGCCATACAGGAGTTAGATCTGCAGTTAATAAAGATAAAAAACCTGCAATTGTAGTTAAAGCACTTAATAAAACCGCTTTTCCAACATGTTTTAATGTTTCATTAACAGCCTCTGAAGCTGATATTCCTCTATGTAATTCTTCATAATATTTACTAATAATATGTATTGAATACGCTGTACCTATTCCAACAACAGCAATAGGAACTGCTGAGGTTGTTATATTGAAATTAATTCCAAGTAAATACATAATTCCAACAGTCCATATGTCTGCAATCAAAACGGATATTATTGGTAAAATAACTCCAGCAATATTTCTATAACTAAAATATAGAACTAACATAACAAGAATTAATACAATTGGAATTAATTTTAATAAATTATCTTTAACAATTTCCTCAATTTCTCTGTTAGCTATTGCTGTACCAAATATGTAATATTCGACATTAGAATTTTTAAATACATTTTCAACAACTAAACCTGCTGATTTTTCATCAATATCTTTTTTTAAACCTATTGCAAACAAAACACTTTTTCCATCTTCAGATATAAATTTTCCTTTAATCATATCATCATTTAATAATTCACTTTTTAGTTTTTTTAAATCATATGAATTATCTGTGGAAAAATCATAACTTGATTTTAAGTTCCCTACTGATATATCTCCGTCATCTGATACGCTTATTCTTGGAGCATTTACAGGAGAAATAACATTATCAACAACATCTAAAGTTTTTAATTTTTCAGTAATCTCATTAATTTTATCGAAATACTTATAAGCATCATCAAATTTAACACCCGTTAAAATAATTCCATTTAATCCAAACTCATCAGCAACTTCATCATATATTTTCTTATCTGGATCATTTTTAGGTACATAACTTGCAATGTTATCTTTAACATTAACTTTGTTTGCGTAAAAACCAAAATATAGCGTTAATATAGATATTGCAATAACTATAAATACTGATCTACCTTTATCTAATTTCATAATATCCCTCCTTGGTGGCAAATAATAAATACTTATTATGACGAAAATAAATATACACTCTATATATTTCATTTTTGTTTAAAATAAAAGAAAATTTTGGTGGCAAATAATTAAGTCTTTATTAATGTGGTAAAATATATTTGAAAGGAGAGAAAATTATGGAGATACTAAAAAAAATAAAGGATGATAAACAAGCGGAACAATTTTTAATTGAGATTGGTGTTTTGAAATTAAAAGATGAATGCCCTTATTGTGGCAGCAATGAAGTTTATTCAATAAGAAGGAATCATTTTAAATGTAAGGTATGCAGAAGAGAATGGTCAAAATATAATGATAGTATTTTTAAAGATATTAGAATTAAACCTTTAATATTTTTAAAAATAATTGAAGAATTATCAAAAGGAAGATTAATAAAAAGAATTGCTGAGGATTTAGAAGTTTCTTACAATACAGTTTTAAAAATAAAAAAATTAATATTAAAAAGGCTTCTAAAAAAAGTATTTAATATAGACGATTTAAAACCATTATTTTCCATTGGAATAAAGGGAGATCTTTCATTAGAGTATAATGAAGAAGTTAATATTGAAGAGTTATCAAAAATAAAAAATGAAAAAGTTGCTAGATTATATATATTTAAAAATTATTATAATTATGATTTATATATAGTATTTTCTGAAAAACCAATAAAATTATTTGAAAAATTTTCAATTAAATTAGATTTAAATGATATAAGGAAAGAACTTAAAGTTTTATTAAAAAATTTTTCTGAAAAAATCTCAAAAGGAAAAATAACGAATGCTAATAGTGTATTGTTTACAATAGTACAAAATCATTATATAGCTCATAATGGTAGTGATAAATTGTTTTATTTATTTTTAGAAGCACTAAAATAATACCCCTCTAATGAGGGGCATTATTTTTAGTGTTGTAAGAATATTAAATAATATACAAATGCTAAAGCTAATATCCAATTAAACCAATGTATTTCTTTACCTTTTCCAGAAAAAACTTTTATTAATGGATAAGCTACTAATCCTAATGCTATACCATTAGCAATAGAATATGTAAGAGGCATCATTATAATAGTAATAAATGCTGGTAATGCTTCTGTTGTATCTTCCCAAGTAATGTGAATTAAATTTTTAAGCATTAATGAACCAACAAAAATTAATGCTGGAGCAGTTGCTGCAGCTGGTATAGTTAAACCCAAAGGAGAGAAGAATAACATCAATAACATTAAAACTGCTACTGTAACAGAAGTTAACCCAGTTTTTCCGCCTTGTGCTATACCTGTTTCACTTTCAATATATGTAGTAACAGTTGAAGTTCCAAATAAGGCACCAACAGATGTACCTATAGCATCAGCCATATATGCTTTATTTGATCTTGGGAAATCAGATTCTCCTTTTTTTATAAACCCTGCACTTTGAGCTAATCCTGTTAAAGTTCCCAATGTATCAAAGAAGTCAACAAAGAAGAAAGTTAAAACTACTACCCAGAAAGATCCACTTAATAAATCTCCCCAGGATAGTTGTAATTTCATAAAAGTTGGAGCGAGACTAGGTATTTTACCGACAATACCTTGATAATGAGTTACACCAAAAATTGGGAAAGCACCAATTATTGTAGTCAAAATTATTCCTAATAATATAGAGCCTGGAACTTTTAATGCAAATAAAACACCTGTAAGAATTAAACCGATAATTGCTAATAATGCATCAGGTTTTGTTAAATCGCCTAATCCAACAAATGTTGCAGGATTAGATACTATTATACTAGCGCTTTTTAAACCTATAAAAGCAATGAATAGACCTATACCTGCACTAGTGGCGAATTTTATGTTTTGAGGTATTACTTTAACAACATATGTTCTTGCGCCTGACATTGTTAAAATTATAAAGATAATACCTTCAACAAAAATTGCTCCCAAAGCTACTTGCCAAGGAATCCCCATTTTTAAAACAACAGTATATGTGAAATAAGCATTTAATCCCATACCAGGAGCTAAAGCGAATGGATAATTAGCATATAAACCCATAACTAAAGTTGCTGTAGCAGCACCGAATATAGTTGCAACCATTAATGCACCAAAGTATTGGTTGTATATAGTTGATCCAACTTCTGCACCTGGAGCCATAGCAGTTACTAAAATATTAGGGTTAACAAATAAAATATAAGCCATACTCAAAAAAATTGTCAACCCTGCTAAAATCTCTGTTGTTACTGTTGTCCCGTTTTCCTTTAATTTAAAAAATTTTTCCACCCCTTGACACCTCCTAGTTATAAAAATATAAAAAAACCTTAACATTATTGTATAAAAATATGTTTTCTTTTTAATTAAAATAAGATTAAATAGAAGTAAACTTTAATATAGTATTCATTATAAAATCCTTTATTATTAATTAAAATTTTATTTTTTATTATAAAAATAAAAACACCTCTCAGGAAGAGAGGTGTGATTATAATTAACCAACACTCTCCTCCTATAGTCAAACAGTTTACGGCTGTTTGGTAGAGACTCCCGAGCCATATTCTCAGGATTATATAGGAAGAGTAAAAATTACATATTTTATATACATTATTTTAATTAATATTTATTTGCGATAAATTTAATTCTTTTTGTTTATATTCTGTATAAATTTTATCAAATTCGCGATGATAAATCTTAAATACTTTTAATACTCTTGGATCAAAAATTGAAGGTTTTGTTTTATAATCTCCATTTACTATAATATTGTATGCTTCTTCATGAGAATAACCTGATTTATATGGCCTATCACTTCTTAAAGCATCATACACATCGGCTAAAGCAACAATTCTAGCTTCTATAGGGATTTCTTCACCTTTTAGCCCAAAAGGGTATCCACTTCCATCATATCTTTCATGATGATACATAGCAATATTTTTTGCCATTTTAAAACGCTCATCATTGCCAAAAATTTTTTCCGCATATATTGTATGTTTTTTCATTTCATCATATTCTGATTTTGTTAAGCCTCCAGGTTTATTTAAAATCTCATGGCTAACTAATAATTTACCAATATCATGAAGTGAAGAATAAATAGTAATATTTTTGACAAATTTTTCATCGAAATTCATTTTAACTGCTATGAATTTTGAGTATTCAGAAACTCTTTCTATATGATTTCCAGTTACTTCATCATACTTTTCTGCGATAGCAGACAAATGAGAAGAAAACTTTCTATATGAATCTTCTAAATCATTATAAGCTTCTTCAAGTTGGTTATATAGTGTTTCCAATTCTTTATTTGTAGCTTCCATTTGTTCATTTGAAGCGCTTATTTCTTCAAAAAGTTCTAAAATTTCTTTTATTGTATAAATTTCTACTTCTTTTAATTCATTTAATTCATCAAAATAAAATTTATTATCTTTTATTGCACTTAATGCTCCTTCAAAATCTTTTGGCGATAAATTGATAAAACTTTGACTATCTAATATTTTTAGCTCTTTTAATAATATATCCATGCTTTTTAATACTTTTCTAAACTCTTGTTCAAATATACTAATTAATTTAATGTTTTTATTTCTGGTTACAAAATTCCATATTATTAAAATTGATAGAACTAAAGATATTATTAGGTTAATAAAAATAAAATTAGTTATATTATAATATGTAGTGATATATATATTTTTCCAATTTAACGTTTTACTAATATACAATGCTCTGTTTATAATATCAATTTGTTTTATTTTATTAATGTTAAATTTAGAATATATTATTTGATTGTTATTATGTAAAGTAATAAAAACATCTGTGCTTTCGTTAATATTTAATTTATTTATAACTCCAACGACATATAAATTATTTATTTTACTTCCTAAGTATAAATTATCATTTAATCTAAAAATAAAAGTATTATTTATATTTTTAATTTTTGAAAAAATACTTTCTACGGTAGTACTTTCATTGATATTTTCTTCTATATTATAAGGTATCTTTTTTCTAATATTTCCCATATTATCTATAACATATATTTTGGACATATTCAAATCTTTTAAGAGGTTTTCATCATCAATAATGCTAATATATTTTAAATGATAATAATAGTTTTCCATTAATTCATTGAACTTGTCTAAGTTAATATTTGAAACAGAGTTTATTGCGGAAAAAATATAAAAAAAAGATAATACCCATATAATAATAATTATGCATAAAAAAATAAAATTCTGAATTATTGAATTTTTAATATGGTTTTCAATTACGTTTGTATATCTCATGCTATAACCTCTTTGTTTTTTTAATATAAATATAATATTAATATATCAAACGATCAATTAATTCTTAGAAATTATAACATATTGTTTAATTATTTTCAAGGACATAATTACAATATATAAATCGTCTTTTGAAGAAAAAACTTGATATTTAATTAATATTATTGTCAAGTAAATTTAAAAAAAGAATTTTTTATGTTATAATTATATATAGGGTAGAGGTGATTAAATGGTTGAAGAATTAATAAAGTCTATATTAAAAAAATACGGGTTAAAAGAGGATAAAAAAAGATTAGAACATGTAAAAAATACCTTATCTTTTTTTAAAAATTTAGAAAATGATCAGGTAGAAAAATTAATATTGGAAAATTATACCATAGGAGAGTCATATTTTTTCAGGGATGAAAACTTATGGGAAACGATAAAATCTTATATAATAGAAAATAAAAAATATAACATTCTAAGTTTAGGTTGTTCCCGTGGAGAAGAAGTATATACATTTTCATTTATTCTTAATAATTTAAATAAAGATTATAAAATAATTGGGATAGATGCATCAAATTATAGAATTAAACAAGCGATAGAGGGAAAGTATAAATACTGGAGTATAAGAAAATTGAATCAAGGAGAAATAGATAAATATTTTGAAAAAAGAGGCGAATTTTATTATGTTAAAGAAAAATATAAAAAAAATATAGAATTTAAAGTTGACAATATAACAAATTATATAAAAACAAATAATAAGTATGATGTAATTCTCTTAAGAAGAGTATTGATATATTTTACAGAACATCAAATTACATATATTTTAAAAAATATAAAAAATATTCTAAATGATAATGGAATTTTGATTTTAGGTCATGGTGAGTTTTATCCTTATTTAACTGAAATTTTTGATTTTGAAATACATAATAATGTAGTTTTATGGAAAAAAGCTAATAAAGAGATCAAATTTATAAGTAATAAAACTAATAAAATAAAAAATATTATAAAAATTAAAGATTCTAAAAAAGAGAAATTAATTAATACAATTGTTAATATTTCTGAAGATGAATATATTGAGATTATAGAAAAATTAATTTCAGAAAAAAATTATGTTTTTGCATATAGTTTAATAAAAAAGATTGCAGATAATTCAATAAATTATTTAATATGGAAATATAAAGCTTTTTTAGAAATACAATTAAATTTAGATTATAAAGATTCTTTAAATAAAGCTATTTTTTTAAATCCCGATGATGAAGAGTTATGGAATATGAAATATTTAAATGAAAATAGGGGATGATTATATGAATTACTATATATGTGAAATAAAAGATTCGAAAAATAATTTAATAAAAATAGCATTAGTAAATGAAATAATAGGTGTTTCCTCTAAGTTCGTAAAAAAAAATATTGAAGGGAATTTTTTAGGATATTCAAAATTTAAAGATAAACTTTATCCTGTTATTACCATTCCCGAGAACAAAGAATTTATATTAAAGTTCTTTTTAATTTATAACTCTTTTGCTTTTGGTGTAAGTTCCATTATAAAAAATATAGAAGTAAGTGAAATAGAAAAATTTAATTCTGAAACATTAGAACAATTTCCACACTTAAGAATTTTCTCTGGTTATTTTGAATTAGATAATGAAGAAATTTTTGTTTTCAATGTTAATAAGGTTTATGAAGAACTTCCAGCAAATTTTGTAGTAAAAAATGTTGAAAAAGATAAAGAAAAAAAAGAAGATATAATTAATCCTAATGTATTTGTAATTGACAATAAATACTCTATATTAAGAAATAAAATAATAAATATTATTGACAGTAGTACTTTTTGCTCTTTTAAACACGGTGAGTTTGATGGATTTATAGAGTATAAAAATAAAATATATAATGTAATAAAAACCTCAGAGAAAGCCAAATGGATAGTTGTTGGTGAAAAAGTGGCATTATTATGCGAAAAGATAGATTTTGTATATGGAGAAATTTTTGATTCTCAAGATAAAAAATTTTTAAGAATTGATAATAAAACATTACCTATTTTGGAGTGATTTTATGGAATTTATGGATATATATTTTAATGAAATGGAAGAAAAGTTAAATGAGGCTATGGAACTGTTAAAAAAATATTTAGAATTGCATGATCCTGTTATAATAAAAGATTTATATAGGATATATCATACTTTAAAAGGATCTGCAGGTTTGGTAGGACTGCCTAAATTAGGGGAATTTATGCATAAACTTGAATCTGCATTTAAAGAAAAAATGAATTCTGATTTAGATGAAAAATTTGTAGCAAGGGTTATTAAAATATCTAATGAAATTATAAATAAAAAAAATGATTTAACAGATGAAGAAGTTAATTATTATGAATCTATATTAAGTGGTGAAATTAATTTAAATGAAGGTACTATTTCAAAGACAAAAAATGAAAATATTTCAATAGATTTATTGGAAAAGTTTTATGAAAGAATACTAAAATTAGAAAATAATTTAATTAATAAAAATTATTCTATAGCTTTAAAAGAAGCTAAAAGTTTAAGATTATATACTCAAAATCTTATTGAAGAAAATAAATTTATATCAATTCATAAAGTTATTAAAAGTTTTGAGAATTTAGTATTTCAAGAGGCTGTATTTAATAAGAAAAAAATTAATTTTAATATAGAAGTTGAAAATACAAAAATAGAAAAAAAAGATGCAGAAAGCCTTAAGGATGTATTAATACATTTAGTAAAGAATGCTATTGCGCATGGCATAGAAAGTCCTTCAGAAAGAAAAGGTAAAGGGAAAGAACCAACTGGGAATTTGACCGTAAAAAGTTATATAAAAAATGATTTTATATATTTAGAAGTTATTGATGATGGAAAAGGAATTGATATTGATAAGGTGAAAGAAAAAGCAAAAAGTAAAGGTTTTGAGAATGTTGACCCATTAGAAGTTATTTTTTATTCTGGTTTTTCTACAAAAGATAAAACTGATCAATCATCTGGAAGAGGAATAGGACTTGATACAGTAAAAGCTTTTGCTGAAGCAAAAGGGGGGTTTGTAAAATTAGAGACTGAAAAGGATAAGGGTTCAAAATTTATTATAGCTTTTAAAACGAAAATAACTTCAAAAAAAGTACTTGTTATAAGAAGAAATGAAAACATATTTTCGGTTGATTCAAATGAAATTAGAGAGGTTATAAATAAAATAGAGATTATAGATAGTAAGATAAATTACGGCAATAATTTATTAGATTTAATAGATTATGGAAATGGCAATATTAAATTTGCAGTTATTACTAAAAATAATAAAGCTATTGTTGCTGATGAGATCTTAGGACATTTTGAAGCATTTATATCCCCGTATAACTTTGATGAAATCATAGGTTTTGCAAAAAATATCTTTTCATATCCTATACCAATAATTTCACCAGAAAAAGCTTCTTCAAAAAGAAATTCAAAAAATATAATTAAAAAAACAGTCTTGATATTAGATGATTCGGTTCTTACTAGATTTGTTATTTCTAGAATGATAAAAAATAACGGATATAATGTTATTGAAGCGGAAACCGGAGAAGAAGCTATAAAAAAATCTGGATATGATGCTGCTATAGTTGATGTGGAATTACCAGGTATTAGTGGTTATGAAGTGGTAAAACATATAAAAAAAGTAAATAAAGATATACCTGTAATTATGCTGTCTACAAAATCATCACCCGAAGACATAAAAAAAGGTCTTGATTCTGGTGCTAATGCATATGTTATTAAAGGAGAAAATACAGAAAAAATTTTAAATCTTTTAAATAAGTTTTTAAGGGGATGATATTATTCTAAAGGTAATAATAGGTGCATCCGCCGGAGGGCCTCAAGCTTTGAAAAAATTATTAAAATTTAATATTAAAATTAATTATCCAATTGTTTTGGCGATGCATAATTTAGAAAGTCAAACAAAGAATTTTAAAAATTATATAGAAAATATTTCCAAGCAAAAAGTTTATATTGTAGATAAAATAACAATTTTAGATAAGGGAATATATATACCAGAAGGCGGAAAAGATATTGTATTTTTTAGTGCTTCCACAATTAAGGTTGAAAACAAAAGAGATATTGTTGCACCATCAATTAATCATTTGTTTGAAAGTTTATTGTTATATGCAGATAATAATACATATATATTTTTGCTTGGAGGATTAGGAAATGATGGCACTGAAGGACTTAAAATATTAGAAAGTACTAAGGCAAATATATTTATTCAAAAAAATGCCCAATTTCCCTATATGACAACAAACGCTATGAAATCAATAAAAAGATTTAATCTAAAAACATTAGATGAAATGAATAAATTTTTATTATTATTAAACAAGAAGGTGAAAGAATGAAAAAAGTATTGATTATTGATGATAGTACATCTTGGCAAATGTTTTTAAAGAAAAAAATAGAAGAATTAGGTTATGAGGTTGAAGTTGCTGAAGATGGATTGGAAGGTTTGAATAAGTTTTTTGAGTTTTTACCAGATATTATTATTTCAGATTATGTTATGCCAAAAATGAATGGTGTGCATTTATGTAGATTTATAAGAAGTTATAGTTCTTTTTCCAAAGTTGGTATTTTAATTTTAACAGGTGCAAATGAATCAATAAATGAATTTTGGGCAAAAAAAAGTGGAGCAAATATGTTTTTAAGAAAAGATATTGAATCTGAAATTTTAGTTGAAAAGATAGATGATTTTATAAAAAATAATAATTTTTCAATAGAATGGACTAGAGAATTTTATAAATTTAGGGTAAACCCATTTAGTGAATTAGTTGATATTTTAGAAGAAACGTTAAAAATGGAAGTTTTAAAATCTACAGTATTGGATCTTGTTGATAAAGTTAGTGATGAAGAATATATAATCAATAATTTATATGATTTGTTTAAAGAATTCTTTTTATTTGAAGGTTTGCATATAATGTTACTTTCAGCAAATTCTGGTAGAGTTTATTCGTTTCCTGAAAAAAATAGATATTCATCAAATAGTATAAAAAGCTTTTTGTTTTCTAATTTAATAAAACCATTAACTCCAACTAAATGGGAATATATAGGAATTTTTGATGAAAGTAATAATGATATGCCGCGAGATTTTTTGATTTTTAACATAACAAATAATAATAATGATTTAGGTATAATAGCATTTGAAAATATTGAAAATAAAAATAATATTATATATTATATGAATTTTTTGAATGAAGCTATTAGCATTTTATTTAAAACATTAAATTCATTTATTGATTTTAGAACTGCATCTGAAAGAGATGGTTTAACAAATTTATATAACAAAAAAGTAATTACAGAAAAATTAAATGATTTATTAATTTCTTTCAAAAGAAAAAAGTTCGATCTATCTATAGCTATGCTTGATATTGATGATTTTAAACAAATAAATGATAATTTTGGTCATGTTGTTGGTGATGAAGTATTAAAAATATTTTCAAATTTATTAAATTCAGAAATGAGAGAAAACGATTTTGTTGGTCGATATGGTGGTGAAGAATTTTTAGTTATAATGCCAGGTACTAATTGTCAAGAAGCAAAAGTAGCTTTGGAAAGAGCATTAAAAAAGGTAAGAGAATATGATTGGAAAAAAATAGGAATAATAAAACCTATTACTTTCAGTGGTGGTGTATGTTGTGAATATAAAGGTAAAAGTTTAACTGAATTTATTGATAATGCAGATACAGCATTATACTTAGCTAAAAAATTAGGAAAAAATAGAATAATTACAGAGGAGGAGTTAAAATGAAGATTGAATTAAAGTATGCTATTTTAATATCAATTATTTTTATTATTCTGACTAGTATATTTTTTTCTATTTCGTATTTCATATTTTCTAATAACGTAAAAAAGGATATATTAAATGAATATTTATCTACAATAGATGAAATATCATATGCCATTGAGAAAGATTTCAATGAATTATCGGAAGAAAATTTTTCATTTAAATTTTCAAATGAGGGTATTGGATATTATTATGTTTTGAACAATCTTGGTGATACTATATTTCATTCTAATAAGGATAGAATTGGTTTGAATATTATAAAAGACGCAAAATTAAGCGATTTATGGGATTATATGAAAATTAATAAAAAAGGATTATATGAATATACATATGAAAATGAAAAAATATATACAGCCTTTTCAAGTTTTGATTTAAATGGCAATACTTATTATCTAGTACATGCAATTACTAATTCGGAATTATTTAAAAATCTTAAGAAATCTAGAAATTATTTAATAATGATATTAGTAATATTTATATTTGCTATATTTATTATTTCTTTGATTATCAGTAAATCAATTGGTAAAGCTTTTAAAAAACAGATAAAAACTATTGAAGAATTTACAACAAATGTATCTTCATATATTGCAGAAAATAGTTCTGCAGCTAGTGAGATTGAATCTGTCGCAAATAATACTCAAAAAAATATAGAAAAATTAGATGAATTAGTTCAAAATTTTTCATCTTCTATAGAAGAAGGCAGAAGCGAATTAAATGCTACTTTATTAAACATGAAAGAATTTTTTTCTAATATACAATCTATGAATCAAATGACATTAAAAATTGCGGATTTTATAAATAATCTATCTTTATTAAATGATAAAATAAAAGATATTTCTGATACTGTATCAATTTTGTCTATAAATTCATCTATTGAAACAAGTAAAGAAAATATTGATAAAGAAGGTATATCAAAAATAGCAGATCTTATAAACGAATTAGCTACTGAATCTAGAAATACATCTAGAAATTCTGAAAATGTGTTAAAAGAAATAGAAAATAATATTACTTCAAATGTATTATTATCTGAAAAAATTGCAAAAGAATTAGTTAACGTAGAAAATTCCTTAGATTCAATTTCTCAAGTAGTTGAAAGTTTTGCAGAAAATGTTGATTCTTTAGCTGGCTTCTCGCACACTACAAGATTGTCAATGAATGAAGTTTTAGAAGGTATAAAACAAACTTCTGAAGCATTAACAGAAATAAAAGTTAATCTGGACAAATTATTAACTTTAACAAAAACAGTAGAGGATTAAAGAGGGATAATATGTTAAATGATATAGAGATTGCAAAAAGTGCAAAAATGGAGAAGATAGTTGATATTGCAAAAGGTATAGATATTGAAGAAGAATATATACATCAATGTGGAAAATATATTGCAAAAATTTCTCATCATTATTTAAAGGAATTAAGCGATAAAAAAAATGGGAAATTGATACTAGTTACTGCTATTAATCCAACTCCAGCAGGTGAAGGAAAAACAACAACAAGTATAGGATTATCTATGGCAATAAACAAATTAGGTAAAAAATCTATAGTTGCACTAAGAGAACCTTCATTGGGTCCTGTCATGGGGGTAAAAGGTGGTGCTGCTGGTGGTGGATATTCTCAAGTTCTTCCTATGGAAGAAATAAATCTACATTTTACAGGAGATATTCATGCTATAACCACAGCCCATAACCTTGTTTCTGCAGTTATTGATGCACATATAAAATATGGTAATGAGTTAGATATCGATTCAACAAGAGTTTTTTGGAAAAGAGCTATGGATATAAATGATAGGGCATTAAGAGAAATAGTTGTTTCTCTTGGAGGACATTCAAATGGTAATCCTAGAGAAGATGGTTTTATTATTACCGCGGCTTCTGAAATTATGGCTGTAATGTGTTTAGCAGAAGATATTCCTGATTTAAAAAGAAGATTGCAAAATATAGTTGTAGCAAGGTCAAGAAATGGAAAACCTATTACTATAGGCGATTTAAAAATAGAAGGAGCGTTAGCAGCTGTATTAAAAAATGCCTTGGATCCTAATTTAGTTCAAACAATTGAAAACACACCCGCATTTATCCATGGAGGGCCATTTGCTAATATTGCACATGGGACAAATTCTTTAATTGCCACAAAAATGGCATTAAAGCTTTCTGATTATGTTGTTACTGAGAGTGGGTTTGGAGCCGACTTAGGAGCAGAAAAATTTCTGGATTTTGTATCTCCTACTGCAGGGTTTAAACCAGATGCGATTGTTTTAGTTGCTACTATTAGGGCATTAAAATATAATGGAGGAGTAAAAGAATATGATAAAGAAAATTTAGAGGCTTTGAGAAATGGAATTGTAAATTTAAAAGTTCATATTGAAAATTTAAATAAATTTGGAATTCCTATAGTGGTTGCTCTAAATAAATTTGACACAGATACTGAAATGGAAATTAATTATGTAATAGATTTTGTTGAAAATATGAATGTTCCTATTTCTATAAATGATGCATATTATAAAGGATCAGAAGGTGCATTGGATTTAGCAGAAAAAATAGTAAAAGTTGCGGAGGTTGAAAGCGAATTAAATACAATATACAATTGGCATGACCCTTTAGAAGTTAAAATAGTTAAATTAGCCAAAGAAATATATAGAGCAAAACATGTAGATTATGAAATGTCAGCAAGAAATAAGATTAAATTTCTAAAAAAATATGGATATGATCATTTACCTGTAATTGTTGCAAAAACTCAATATTCTATTTCAGATGATCCAAAAAAATTAGGAGCGCCAAGTAATTATAATTTTACAATTAGAGATTTTGAATTATCAGCCGGAGCAGGTTTTATTGTTGCATTAGCCGGAGAGATTATGAGAATGCCAGGATTGCCTAGGCATTCTAATGCAGAAAAGATAGATGTTGATGCAAAAGGTAATATAACTGGGTTGTTTTGAGGTGAGTTATGATAATATCAGTTGATACGTTATCGAATAAAATAAAAGAAAAAATTTTAAAAATTTCTAAAAAGCATAACTTAAAATTAGTTAGCGTGGCTTTGGAACCAGATAAAGCCACATTAGCTTATTTGAATTCTCAAAAAAAAATGTCAAAAAATTTAAATATAGAATATGAAATAATTAAAACAAATTCAAAGAAAAAATTAATAGAATCTATATTAGAATTAAATAAAGATAAAAAAGTTAACGGAATATTTCTATCTCAGCCATTACCTTTTGATACATACGAAATATCTTTACTTATAGATCCTAAAAAAGATGTTGAGGGTATTACACCATATAATCTAGGAAAATTAATATATGGAAAATCTTTTGTAAAGCCATGTACGGCTGATTCAATAATTAGAATATTACAAAGCTTTACTAATTTAGATGGGAAAAAAGTTTCAGTTATAGGAAGAAGTGTTATAGTAGGGATGCCTGTTTCTATTATGTTATCCAATAAAGAAAACAATGCTACAGTTACTATATGCCATAGTCACACAAAAAACATTAAAGAAATTACTTTGAATTCTGATATTATAGTATCAGCAGTTGGACATCCTAATTTCATTACTAAGGATATGATTAGAAAAAATTCTATAATAATTGATGTAGGTATAAATGTTGTTAATGGTGAGATTATTGGAGACGTAGAGAAATCAGTTCAAGATATTGCTTTTATAACCGAAGTGCCTGGTGGAGTTGGTGAAATTACATCATTAATTTTATTCGAAAATTTAACAAAATTATTTTTTATACAAATGGATAAAAAACAGGCATGACCTGTTTTTTATCTAAGAAAAAAAATAATTCCAATAAATGCTGAACTTAAAATTATATATATTGGATCTATTTTTGTTTTTATGAATAATATCAAAGCATAAATTGAAATAATTACACTTAAAAAATCTTTCGTATAAACAACAGGTTTTAATACTGACAAAAGTGTCATTAAAATTAAAATTATTGTTCCTAATTTTAAAGAATGCATTAAAATTGTTCTATTTAATTTGAATTTTTTTAATAGCCATTTTGCTATATAATAATAAATAATAGCAGGAATGACTAAAAAAATAGTATTCAAAGTAGCTCCTAATAACCCATATTTTAAATATCCTATGTAAGTAGCAAGGTTTACCGCAACAGGACCAGGGGTCATTTGAGAAATAGATATTGCTTGCTGCAAGGCTTTTTCGGATAATAGGTTATTTTCTAATATAAGTTGTTTTATTATTCCTAACGATGCCCAGCCTCCGCCAAATGATATAAATCCAATTTGAAAAAATAACAGTATCATTTTAAACATTTTTACCATATCCTTTTTCTAAAAAATAAAATAAAATTATGGAAGAAAAAAATATTATTACTGTATATTTTGGGAAAAAATACATGATTATAGTTGATAAAATAATTATTATAATATCAAATATCTTTTTTTTAGTGGTTTTTATAAAATCAACTAAAATACCTGTAACCATACCTATTAAAGAAGCATAAGCACCTTTTGTAAAAGCTAATACATAATTATTATTTGAATACTTCTTTAATATGGAAGCTACTAAAACTATACTGAAAAATGGTGGAATTAATATCCCTAAAGAAGTTATTAATGCTCCGTATATTCCATTTATTTTTTTTCCAATTAACCATGATACTTTAAAAGCTATGGGTCCAGGCATTGCCTGAGCTATAGATAAAATTTCTTTGAATTCTTCTTCAGTAATTAGGTTATTTGAAGTTAAATTTTTTAGCATAACTGGTATCATGGCATATCCACCACCTAGAGCTAAAGCAGAAATTTTAAAAAACATAAGAAATAATCTAATCAATAATAACACCTCACAAATTATTATCTTATATATTTTATCATAAATTTAGTACTTATATGATAAATTTATAAAAATTTCTTACTTTTGAATTTTCTTCTTAAATAAATAGTTGTATAATAGATAAGCTAATATAGATAAGGAGGAGTTAATATGATACCAACACCACATATTGAAGTTGATAAAAAAGGAATTATTGCAGAAACTGTTATAATGCCTGGAGATCCATTAAGAGCAAAATTTATTGCTGAAAATTTTTTAGAAAACCCTGTTTTATTTAATACAGTTAGAAATATGTTTGGGTTTACAGGAACATATAAAGGTAAAAAAATAAGTGTTATGGGTAGTGGTATGGGTATGCCAAGTATTGGTATTTACTCATATGAATTATTTAAATTTTACGATGTTCAAAATATTATTAGAGTTGGTTCTTGTGGTGCTTACTCAGAAGAAATAGATTTATACGATGTTATTTTAGTTGAAGATTCATATAGTGAATCTACTTATGCTAAAGTTATGGCAGGTATAGAAGATAATATTTTAAAACCTTCAAGTGAATTAAACAAAAGATTAGAAGAAGCTGCAAAAAGTTTAAATATACCAATTCACAAAGGAAGAATTCACAGTTCAGATGTGTTTTATAGACAAAATTTTGATGATTATAAAAAAATTAGAGATAATTACGGATGTATAGCTGTTGAAATGGAATCTTTTGCATTATTTGCTAATGCACAAGTTACTGGAAAAAATGCTGCCTGTTTATTAACAGTTTCTGATTCTTTAGTTACTATGAAGGCAACAACTAGTGAAGAAAGAATGAAATCATTCACTAATATGATGAAAATAGCATTGGAAATGGCTTAATCTAAATGAATGGGATTTCCCATTCATTTTTCTTTATTTATGATATAATTTATATATATTATAATTTATATATATATTAATATTTGGGGGAATATTATGGATGATACTGTATGTAAACATCTATTTGAAAATTCTGAACATGCTGTAATATATTGGGATAAAAATTTAAAATTAATAAAAGCTAATAAAGCGGCAGCTTTATTGTATGGATTTTCATCTCCAGAAAAAATGAATGGAATTTCATATGATTCATTGATTTTTGAACCAGAAATTGATATTTTAAATAGAATAAATGAATCAATTAAAAATAATGAAGTAGTAAAGATTTTTGAAAAAAAGATAAAAATAAATAATGAAATAATATGGGTAGAATCCCATATCTCCCCTATAATTTACAAAGATACCTATATTATTCAAGAAATTGATTATAATATTACCGAAAGAAAGAAAATAGAAAATGCTTTAAATTATGAAAAAAAGAAATTTGAAAAATATTTTAATTTATCTCCTACAATTAATGTTGTTCTTGATAAAAATGGTTGCATAAGAGATATTAATGAAAAAGCTTTAGAAATACTACATGTTTCTAGAGAAGAAGCTATTGGATTAAATTGGTTTGAAAACTTTATACCAAAAGAAATTAAAAATAATGTGGAAAAAGTTTTTTTTGATATTTTAATGGGGAAAATAAAATATATTGATAACTATGAAAATGAGATTATTAATAAAAAGGGAGAAAAAAGATTAATATCATGGAGAAATAATTATATAAAAGAAAATGATAAAATTAATCAGGTTATTTCCTTTGGAGTAGATATTACTGATGAAAGAAGATATTTAGAAAGAATTGAATATGAAAATATATTTATAAATGAATTTTTTAACTTATCCACTGAATTATTAAATTTTGATAATTCATATAATATTTATAAAAAAATTATAGATAGTTTAGTTGAAATTGTTCCTCATGCTCAAGCAGGATCATTTGTTTTATTAGAAAAAGATAGATATATATATAAGGCTATGAAGGGATATGATATTAATTTATTTAAAAATGTTAGGTTAGATGGGAAAATAAATAAGTTAAGAAAATTGGAACCGTTTATTGTAAAGAATTGGAAAGATGAATATAATTATACATCTGAAGATAAAAAAATATTTGAAAAATTTGGAAAAATTAATATGATAAATGAAACGTTATATATTCCATTAGTTGTAAATAATAATTTATATGGGGCAATTACATTAGATACATATGACCATTTTTTTGAAAACTATGAAATTAACTTTGCAAAAATAATAAAAACAAATTTAGAATTTTTATTATGGAAATTAAATGCTGATGATAAATTACGTCAAGCTGCTGAATATGATTATTTAACAAAGATATATAATAGACAATCTTTTATGTATAAAATAAAGGATATAATAAAAATTTCTAAAAGAAATTATCAGAAAATAGCGTTTATTTTCTTAGATATTAATAAATTTAAATCTATAAACGATAGCTACGGACATAATATAGGAGATGAAGTTTTGAAATTTTTCACAAAAAAAATATCTAGTATATTGAGAGAAAGTGATATTTTCGCAAGATTAGGAGGAGATGAATTTATTATTGCTTTAGCTAATTCTGATTTACAAGGAGCACAAAAAGTTATAGATAAAATAAATAAATTATTTGAAGATAAATTTGAGTATGAGAACATATCTTTAAAAATTTCATCTAGTTTTGGTATTGCGATTTTTCCAGAGGATGGTAAAGATATAGATATATTATTGGAAGTCGCAGATAAAAGAATGTATGAATATAAAAATAATATAAGGAGATAAAATGAGAAAAATATTTTTATTTTTATTTCTACTATTAATATTAAATGTTTTTTCATACACATATATAGAAAATACTATATTATATCCAGGAGAAAATATTAAAATTAAAGGATATAATGAGGATTCTGTTATATTAAAATTATACAATATTTTAGATCCAATGGAAGTTTTTTATAAAGAAAAGAAAATAAATGAATTAAATAAAGAGTTAATCTACACTAAAAAAATAAAGTTTAAAGATAATAATTATTCTGAAAAAATTAATAATGAAGGAGTTTATTTATTAGAGTTACAAGGTAAAGAAATTACTAATTATAATATTATTATAGTAAGATCTATTGATTTTATTTCAATATATGACGGTGAATATTTAAAAATAAAAATTATAGATTTAAAAAATGGTATATTATCAAATGCCGATATATATTTAGTTGATGATTTTGGAGAAGTTATCAATTATAAAAATATATCTGATTTAGAAATAAAAATTAAAAATTTAAAAAAAATTATAGCAAAAAAACACAATTCATATGCTATTAAAAATATATATAACCCATATAAAACATATGGGAATAATAAAATTATTATAATTACTGATAAACCAATATATAAACCAGGTGATGAATTACATATAAAAATTCATCTTTTTGAAAATAAAGATAATATATATATGCCATCAAAAAATAAAAAAATACTATTAAAATTAAAAGGGCCAAATGATTTAGAATTATTTAATAATGAAATAATTACAGATGAATTTGGTGGGGTAAGCTATGATTATGTTTTGAATAAGGAATTACCTATTGGTTATTATTCTTTAAATGTTTTATATGAAGGTGAAGAGGAATATTATGGTTTTTATATACAAAATTACATTAAACCAGAATATCAAATTTTTTTGAGTTCTGATAAAGAATATTACTTTTCTAATGAAATAATAAATTATAAGATTAAGTTAAAATATTATAATGAAGAACCTGTTAATAATGCTCAAGTTGCTTATTATATAAGATATTTTCCTATAAATTCTAATGATCAGAAATTAGTATATCAAGGAATTTCTTTTACCAATGAAAATGGCGAAATACTTCTTCCAATTAAAGTTCAATCGGAACATAACGGATATTATGTTATACAAATAGTAACCATTGATGAAAGCCAAAGACAAATGGAAGATGAATATTCTGTTAAAGTATATAATGGTAATTATTTAATAAAAACTGATAAATATTATTATCAAAGTAAGTTAAATAGTGAATTTACAATTTCTGGTATTGTGAGTGATATAAATAATATACCTGTTTCTGGGAATATAAAGATTGAAATTTTCGATAATTCAAATAATATAATTTCATCTTCTTCGTACTCTTTTGATGGAAAGTTTGATATTCCAATATTACTAAAAAAAGAAGGATCATATAAAATTAAACTTTCATATGATGATGCATATGTATATGTTTATTCATATGCATCATTATATCAAGAAGAAAAAGGAATTAAATATAAAATAGATAATAATACAATAAAAATATTAGATTTTAATGGTTATGTTTTTCTATGCGGAAGAAAGTTATATGATGAAGGAAATATATTGGAAATTCCCGAATCACCTCTGGAAAGGAATCTTTTTCTAATATCTTTTTATGTAGAAAATTATAAAATTATTAAAAATATTCAAACAGTTAATTTAAAACAAAATAGAAATTTAAATTTTTATATAAAATTATCAAAAGATAGTTATACTCCTAAAGAGATGGTTGATTTAGAGATTATTTCAAATGAAGATGCAGAATTTACTTTATCTGTAGTCGATGAGTCAATATTTTCATTGGTTGATTATAAATTTGATTTAGAGAAATCATTATATTCAGAATTATATTATCCTGACATAATCATAGATTCTTCAAATCAATATTTCTTTTATAATAATAGAGTAAGTTTAAAACAATCTAAAAATATTTTAGCTTCTACAAAGGTAGTAAATTCTCAAAAAGTAAATACTAGGGAATTTTTTCCTGATACGGCATTATGGTTGTCAGCAATTAAAACTAAAAATGGTTATGCAAAAATATCTTTTAAAAATCCAGATTCAATAACATCTTTTAGAGTAACTGTTAATGGTGTATCAAATGGTAAAATCGGTACAAAAATAGATAAATATATTTCTAACAAAGATTTTTATATAAGACCTATTTTACCAAAATTTGCAATCAAAGGTGATTTTATCGAATTTCCAGTTGTAATATACAATAATATGAAAAAAGATTTAAAAATAAATTATTATATAGATAGTAAATTTGATATTTCTCCTAAATCTGGAGTAATGGATATCAAAAAAAATTCAAATAAAGTGATTAAATTTATTTTAAATGCTAATAAAGCAGAAGAATATCCTATAGTATTTAATTTTGAAAAAGATATAGTAAAATTAAATCTTAAAGTATATGATAATATTTTAAAAAGAAATGAAAAAGAAATTGTCCAAGGTAAAGAAGGAGAAATTTTTAATATAAAAAAAATAATCGATGATAATATTAATGAATTATTAGAATTTCCATATATGTGTACTGAGCAGTCTGTATCATCAGTTATTTCGGGTATTAACGAAGATAAAATTCAAAAAAAATTAAATGATGTTATATTTAGATTATATAAATATCAGAATATTGATGGTGGATGGGGATGGTGGCCAAATGATAAGTCAGATACATATATAACAACATATGTATTAGAATTATTTTATTATATAAAAAATATGACAAACGTTAATATTAATAAAAATATAATTGATAATGGCTTGAAATATTTATTATCTGAATTTCAAAATTCAAACTATAAGGGTTATGTTTGGTATATTTTAAAACTATACAATATTGATTTAAATATAATACCTGAAAATGAACTTGACTTATTATTTTATTCATTTTTTAATAATAATGCCTTTAATAATTTATTAGAAAAAATTGTAATAGTAAATGATATAGCTTATTTGGAATATTACGAAGATTATTTTGTTAGTAATATAGAATTAAATTCGTGGTTATTAAAATTATTAACAGAAAAAAATGAAAAAGAATTATCATTTAAAGTATTGAAATATTTATTATTAAACAAATGGTATTCAACAAAAGATAAGGCAAGAGTTAATATGGCACTTTTTGATTTTTCTAATTTAGAATTTAATAATTTAAAGATAATAGATAAGATGAATATTGATAAAGAATATGTAAATAAAGGTATAAAAATAGAAAAAATTTTGTATAAAAACTATCCTATGATCATTTCTCAAGATAAAAGAAATTATTTAATTGATAGTTTTATGCCATTGAATAAAAATTTTATACCGGAAAATGTTGAGATATTGTCTGTTGGCATTTTGGAAAGAAGAGGGAATGAATATATATGGTTATATAAAGGGAAAGATGAAAAGTTTCAATTATTTAATATATTTTTTGAAATTATAAAAGGGGAAGTTTTTGCAAACAATATTAATTATGGTTATCCATATTCTTTAAGGAGCGTTAATAAAAAAATATATTTACATACGTCTAAAGGATTATTTGAAATTGTATCTAATAAAAAAATTGATGAAAATATTAAAGATTTTGCTATATATAACAATAGAATTATAATATTAAAAAATAATAAATTAATATTAGATGATAAAACTATTGAATTAAATAAAGATTTTCGATATGTTGATGTATTTAATAATAATATTTATTTATTTAATGATTCAATGTATATGTTAAATAATGAAAAGTTGGAATATGTATTTCCTATAAGTGCATATAGAGTATTAAATAATAACATATACTATGGATCTGTGAAATTTGAAGGAAATTCAATGCCTATATCTAATTTTGGAAAATTTAAGATTCTATTTAAAAAAGGAAAACATAATATATATTTATCTGATATTATAAAAACAAAAATACAATTTATATCAGAAATTCCAGCTTATTTAATTTTTGAAGATCCATATATTGGTTCTTCTCAAATACTTACTAATTATAATGAAAATACTATTAAACCATCATATAAATTTTATTATAATTGGTATAATAATTGGATTTATTGGTATAGTGCTTATCAAATAAATAAAAATAAAATATCTTTTTTTGCAAATGGATTTAAGAATGGTATATTTGAATATTATTGGAAACCAACACTACCAGGAAGATATACTCTTTTACATACAGTTGGATATTCAATGTATTGGAGTGGAATATATGGGAGTTCAAAAATTATTTATATTGATATTCTTGATAATTAATATATTTGTATTAGGATACAAAATACATGTATATCCATATGATTTTGATTTAAATTATCCTTTAGATTTTGAAGTATTAATTATAGAAGCAGATACATTATTTGAATACAATCTACTTACAAATCAACCATATTCAAAGGCTGCTATATTTATACCAGAAGAAAATATTATTATTTCACAACCTTTTTATGTATTAAAGAAATTAAATATATTTAGAAAAACTATTATTCATGAGCTGTATCATTACTATTTAACTAATTTTTTGAATATGAATTATAAATATCAAGATATATATATAAAAAAATTGGGGTTTTAAAATGAAAAAGATATTTATTCTTTTTTTGATAACTTTATTATTTATAAGTTGTAAAAAAGAATATATACCAATAGATAAGAATTTAAATGGTTTTGAAGATTCTCTAGAATTTAATGAGGAAGAAAGCATTATTTTTAGAAATTGGTTTACTAATATAGTTATTAATATAGCTGTTGAAAAAAATTTGCCATATAATTATAGTGATTGTGCTGGATTGATAAAATTTGCATATAAAGAAACATTAAAAAAACATGACGCAAGTTGGCTTGCCAGTAATAATTATAAAGGGCCAATATTTAAAGATTTGAGATATAATTATCCAGATGTTCCATTTGTAGGAGTGAAAATCTTTAGAAAAAATGATGGTATATTTGATAAAAAAAATATTGATGAAGATTTTTCTGAATATGTTACTGCAAGATATTTAATAGAATTTAATTTAGAATATATTTCTAAAGATATTGATAAAGCAAAATCTGGGGATATTTTAGCTTTTTTTCATCCGGAAGATCCGGAATTTCCATATCATTTAATGATATATATTGAATATAGAAATGAAAAATTTTTGATATATCATACTGGGCCAATTGATGGAGGTGGATATATTAAAGTAGTAAAATTAAGTGAATTTTATAAATTTGATCCATCATGGCTTCCTGTTAAAAATAATAAATATTTCTTAGGGGTTTTTAAATTTAAGTTATTAATGTTATAATTTTAAATATTTTATTTTTATTATTTGCTTGAGGTGAAAAAATGCTTTTTAAAATAAATGAAGTTTCTCATAATTTTGGAAGTCAAGACATCTTTTATGATGTCAATTTATCTGTTTATGAAAATGATAGAATTGCACTGATTGGTCCAAATGGTTCTGGGAAAACTACATTATTAAGAATCATTAATGGGGAAATTGAACCATTAGAAGGAAAAGTTTTAAGAACAAAAAATTTAAAATTAGGATATTTAAAGCAATTTAGAGCTGATGAAATGGATTTATCCTTGTTTGAGTATGTTTTAAAAGAAATTGAAAAAAACATAAACGATGAAATGAAAAATAAAATAGTTAGATCTGTTCTTAAGGGTATGGGATTTGAAGAATATGAATGGGCTAGAAAAATTAAATCTCTTAGTGGAGGGGAATTAACAAGATTAGCATTAGGAAGACTTTTAGCCGGAGATTATAATTTATTGATTTTAGATGAGCCTACAAATCATTTAGATATATATTCTATTAATTGGTTAATTAATTATTTGAAAAATTATAAAGGGGCTTTGATATTTGTATCGCATGATAGAAAATTTATTAAGGAATTAGCAAATAGATTTTGGGAAATAAATAATTTTAAAGTATGGGATTTTCAAGGTAATTATAACCAATATTTAAATCTTAGAGAGAATATCTTAATAAATATTACTAATAGAAAGAAAAATTTAGAAAAAGAAATAAATAGATTAAATGAAATGATAGAGCGTTTTCGAAAATGGGGAACGGAAAAAATGATGAAGCAAGCAAAATTTAGAGAAATGCTCAGAGATAAAATATTGAAGGAATATGAGGAGATTGATTCTTTAGAAGAACAGCAAGTTATTAAAATAAAAATTCCTGAACCAAAAAGAACGGGGTATAAAGTAATTACTGTTAAAAATTTATATTTTAAATATGATAATAAAGAAATATTAGAAGATATTAACTTTGAAATTAATGAAGGAGAAAAAGTTACTATTCTTGGGAAAAATGGTAGTGGTAAATCAACATTATTAAAATTATTAATTGGAAAATTAACTCCTAATAAAGGAACTATAGAATGGGGATATAATATTAAGATTGGTTATCTTGATCAAGTAATTTCTTCTTTAGCTCAATCATTTAATGTTATAAAAACTATTTGGCAAGATGTTCCTGAATGGCAAGATTTTGAAGTAAGGAAATACCTAGGAAGATTTGGGTTTTCCGGAGATTCAGTTTTTAAAGAAATAAATACTTTAAGTGGTGGGGAATTAACTAGATTAGCTTTAGCAAAATTAATTTTACAAAAACCAAATGTATTAATATTGGATGAACCAACAAATCACCTTGATATTTTTACTGTTCAAACTTTAGAAGAAACTTTAAAGGAGTTTAAAGGATCAATAATAATGGTTTCACATGATGAAAATTTAATTACTAGTTTATCTGATAGATATTTTTTAATAAATAATGCTAATTTATTGGAATTTTCTGAATTTGGAAAGTTATTACCAATATTATTAAATGACTCATTTAAATTAAAAAAAGATAATAATGAAAATAAAGATTATGAGATAAATAAAAGAATAAAAAATAGAATTAAATCACTAGAAAGAGAAAAAGAAAAACTTGAAAAAGAATTTGAAAAAATAATAATAGAAATTGAAAAGGTTGAAAATTTAATGATAAAGTATTCCAAAGATTATCAAAAATTAATAGAATTACAGAGTGAGAAATTAAATTTTGAAAATAAGCTTGAGGAAATTACTGAAAGAGAAATAGAAATTAATGATGAACTAAATGAATTAAATGGAGGATGATTATATGATTTTCGGAATATACTCCGACCAAAGCAGCAATTATTTAAACCCAACAAATCCAAAAACAGGTGATGAAATTACAATAAAAATAAGAATACCTAAAAAGTATGGTGAAGTTTCAGGGAAATTATATTTAGCAACAAAGAAAAATACTCATAGATATAAGCATACGAATATGAGTTTGGAATATGAAAATGATTATTTTTGGTATTATTCAACAAGTTTTAAATTAACAGAAAGGTTTATAAGATATCATTTTGAAATAAATTTTTCAAATGAAAATAAGATAATTAAATATGATTCTCAGGGTATAGTGAATAATAGGTATATTGAAGATTTTGTTATTATACCAGATTTTGAAGTTCCTGAATGGTCAATTGGTGCTGTATATTATCAAATTTTTCCTGATAGATTTAATAACGGTGATCCATCTAATGATCCTGTTAATGGTGAGTATATATATGATGGAGAACCTATAATAAAAAAAGAATGGGATGAATTACCACACCCAACAAAAGGACACAAAGAATTCTATGGGGGAGATTTACAAGGGATTATTGAAAAATTGGATTATTTACAAGATTTAGGTATAGAGGTAATATATTTAAATCCAATTTTTGTATCTCCAAGTCCCCATAAATATGATACACAGGACTATGAACATATAGATCCTCATTTAGGGGTTATTATTGAGGATAATGATGATATTAATGAAAAATATAAAGTAAGAACAACATCTGAAAAAAATTTAATTGAAAGCGATAATTTATTTGCTAAATTAGTAGAAGAAGCTCATAAAAGGAATATTAGAATAGTGCTAGATGGTGTGTTTAACCATTGTGGTTCATACCACAAATGGGTAAATGAATACAATGTATATGGTAAAGATATGGGAGTTATTAATAATCCTAATGCTCCGGAATCAGAGTATTTTTACTGGAATGAAGATGGATATGAAGGATGGTGGGGATATAAATCTTTACCCAAATTAAATTATGATAAAACAATGTTACTTTGGAAATATATTTCTGAAATTGGTGAAAAATGGGTTTCAAATTCTTTTAATGCAGATGGTTGGAGATTAGATGTAGCTAGAGATTTAGGAAAAAATAAAAATGTTAATAAGACATTTTGGAGATATTTTAGAACTATTGTAAAACGTGCAAATAAAGACGCTATTATTTTTGCCGAAGATTATGAATCTCCTAAAGAATGGATTGAAAATCTTTCTTGGGATGGAATAATGAATTACATTGGTTCAATGGATCCTATAAGTTATTTTTTAACAGGAATAGAAAAACATAACGATGATTTCAAACCTGAATTAATTGGTAATTCTGAATGGTTTATTCATCAATTAAAATGGGCATGGAGTCAATTGCCTTTAAATTCAAAATATATTTCTTTAAATCAGTTAAGTAATCACGATCATTCAAGGTGGGCAACTAGAACAACTAAAAAAATTGGAAGAGCACATATTTTAGGACATGAAGAAGCGGAAAAAGGAATAGATTGGGAAATGTTTAAAATAGGATACTTAATGAATTTTACTTTACCAGGATCTCCGGGACTATATTATGGAGATGAGATTGGTTTATCTGGATGGACCGATCCAGATAATAGACGAACTTTTCCTTGGGATAAATTAAATGAAGAGGAATACAAACATCGTTTGAATTTTATGAAAAATATGATAAAATTTTATAAATGGAATCATGTTTTAAGAAATGGTTCTATTGAATTTTTAAAATGGGATAAAGGATTCCTTTCATATGGTATTTGGAATAATAATGAACATTTACTAGTAATAATAAATATAAATGAAGAAGAATATGAATATGAAATTCCAGTATGGATAGCAGAGATATACGAAGGTTCTCTTAAACCGATTTTTAGTACAAAAGGAGTAAAAAATGAAAGTATTAATGTATATAATGGAATAATTAATGGTTATATAGAAGGGAAAACTGCTATAGTATATAAAAAAATTGAATTTTTGTGATATAATAATTGTGTGAGAGGAGGAATAACAATGAAAAAGGAAATATACGGAAATAGCGCAACCGTTTTTTTACAAGGAAGAATAGATATAAATAATTCAGAAGAATTAAGGGATGAATTAAATGAATTAGCAGAGAATGGAATCAAAAGAATATTTATAGATATGTCAGAATTGGATTACATTGATAGTAGCGGATTAGGAAGGATATTATACTTTTTCATGAATTATAAAAAACAAGGTGGTTCAATGGAATTACATAATGTTAGAAATGAAAATGTCAAAAAAGTAATTGAAATTGTTAAATTAGATAAAATAATACCCGTAAAAGAATATAATGTTGAATGATCTTCCCGAATGGGAAGATTTTTTTTATTTTTAACAAAAAATGCTCTTAAATTTAATCCTATTATGGCATAAATATATTTAGATATATACAAATTGTATATAATAAGGAGGGTGTTATATGGCTCATGTAAAAATTTCAATATATACTACATCAAGATGTCCATGGTGTAAGAAGGCAAAAAATTATTTTAAACAATTAGGGATTCCGTTTAAGGAATATAATGTTGAAAAAGATCAAAAAGCTGCAGAAAGAATGGTAAAAAAGACAGGTCAAATGGGAGTTCCTGTTATTGAAATTGGTAATCAAATAATAGTTGGATTTGATAAAGGGAAAATTGAGAAACTTCTAGGAATTTAAAAATCCCCCATCATTTTTAAGATGGGGGATTTATTATAGTTCAAAGTATAATTCAAACTCTTTTGGTTGAGGAATTGAGTAAATGATATTTGCTTCTTTTATTTTTGTATCAATCCATTTATTAATTAAAGATTCAGGGAATGTTTTTAAGTATTCATTATCTTTTTTAAGACCATTTATAACATCTTTTAAATTCAATGGAAACTCTTTATCATTTTCCCCTTTTGAATGGAAACCTAATTCAACAGGATCTAAATTTTCTTCTATTCCATTTAATCCAGCTAAAACCATTGCAGATAAAAAGAAATAGATGTTTGATGTAGCATCACCTGTTCTAAATTCAATTCTTGTATCAGCCTTGCTTAAATAACCTGGTATTCTAATTGCTGCACTTCTACTTCCTTTTGAGAAAGATGCTGAAATAGGAGCTTCAAATCCTGGAACAAGCCTTTTATATGAATTTGTGCTAGGATTTGACCATGAAAGTAATGAACCTGATAAACTGTGTTTTAATACACCAGCTGTATAATTTAGAGCTAATTTACTTAAATTATATAATTCGTCTCCAACAAATAAACTCTTTCCATTATCTTCTAAATATTGATGAACATGCATACCATTTCCAGGCATATTATATAATGGTTTTGGCATAAATGTTACGTATAAACCATATTCACCAGCAACTCTTCTAATTAAATATTTTGCTAATGTTACATTATCTGATGCATCTACTAAAGACATGAAATTTAATTCTATTTCATGTTGGGCAATTCCTACTTCATGATGATGATATTTTACAGGGATACCAGCGTTTTCTAAAACTTTCACAATTTCATTTCTTAAATCAAAATGTATATCATATGGTTCATTTAAATGATAAGAAGAGCCACTAGCCTTTGGATAATCATGTTCTTCACCTAAACCTTCAGAATTTTCAATGTAATAATATGATTCGGTAGAAGATGTCCTATAATTTATATTATCAAATATATGAAATTCTAATTCTACTAACATTTTTACATCATCAGCAATATTTGATTTTTTTATATATTCTAATGTTTCTTTTGCAATGCTTCTAGGATATTGATCGAAATACTCTCCTGTTGAAGGGCTAATTACATCGGATAATACGTGTAATATTCTCATATCATCTTTTTCTTCAAGATACATTTTTGATAAGTCGGGAATTGCCACCATATCAGAATCTGTTACCTTTGCAAAACCAAAATTAGAAGCATCAAAACCAATGCCTTCTTTGAAAATTTTTTCGCTAACATAGCTTTTTGGTAAAGTTACATGTTTTAATTTTCCGAATATATCTACAACCATAATATCTAAATAATCATAATCTTCTGGGATTTTATCGATTTTAAAAAAATTTAACATATATTCACCTCCAAAAATATTTTCACAAATATACTATATCATTTTTGAAAAAAATTTCATAGTTTAATATTTAAATTTTTCATACCATTAAAACTAATTATGCTTAGTTATGATTAATGACAAATCTTTTTTTTAATTTTAGTAAAATTTGGGAAATTATAGTATAATATTTATATATAAAATATGGAGGTGTAAGTATGAAAAAAATACTTATAATTTTATTTCTTTTTTTAACCTTAATTTCTTTTTCAGGCACTTTTTTTAATCCTTTAGGTCCAACCTTATTACCTGCTGCTGGAATGTATATTAATAAAGTGCCTACATTGCAAACTGATTTTTGGAGGAATATAGATCAAGCCCAAACTCTTGTTTTAAAAAGTCAAGCTGATTTTATAGTTTTACCTGTTGCTTTGGGTGTTGAATTGATTAATAAAGGGGCAGACTATAGTTTAGCTGGAATTTCATTATGGAAATCTTTTTATCTTATATCTAATAATGAAATAAGTGGAGTAAATGATTTAAATGGGAAAAGAATTGTTACTTTGCATGGGCCTGGACAAACAGCTGATGTTATATTGAAAATTTTAAAGAAAATGAACAATATTGATTTTGAAATAGTATATGTTACCAGTGGTCCAGAGATAATACAATTATTAGCATCTGGTAAGGAAAACATAGCTGTTCTACCAGAACCTTTTGTATCTCTTGCTGAAGTAAAAACACAAGGTAAAATAAAGGTTCGAATGGATTTACAAAAAATATATGCATCAATGTTTAATTTAAAAGATCAAAAAATTCCTATTGCTGGAGTATTTGTTTCAAATAAAAAGTATAAAGAAAATCCTAATTTTGTAAAAAGAGTTTTAGATGCTTATGAAAATTCGGCAAATGAGTTTTATAAAAACAATTTTGAGCAAGCTATAGATTATGTATTTAAGGTAATGCAAACAATGCCAAAACCTGTATTAGAAAAAGCTGCTTCTAGATCAGAAATTTATTATAGAAATGATATAAAAGAAATAACAGATTTGTATTTGAAAAATCTTTTAGAATATAATGCTATATCAAATATTCCAGAAGATTTATACTTAAATTATTAGGAGATATTATGGATAAAGAATTTTTAAATGAATTAAAAAAATTATATGATATAGTCCAAAGAAACATTGACAAATGTCCATGGGTTGAATCTATCGATTCAGAAAAAATGTTAAATGAAGCTTCTTCAGAAATAAAAGAAATAGAAGAGGCTTTAAACAGTAATGATATAGAAAACTTGGAAGAAGAAATAGGAGATTTAATATATGATTCTTTTTTGCTTCTAAAAATAATAGAAAGAGATTATAATATTTCATCAAAAAATGTCATAAAAAAGGTAGTTAATAAAATTTCAAACAGAAAACCTTGGCTTTTTTGGGAAGAAAAAATTTCTATAGAAAAAGCTTCTGAAATATGGCAAGAAAGGAAAAAATCAGAAAAAAGTAATAACAAATAATTCATTTTTCAATGAGTTAATATAATGTTTAGGGGAATTAAACGAAGAATCAAACAATAAAATGTAATATTATATTTGATATCATTATAAATTTAATAATAGAGTACGTAATAATAACTTGGAAACCATTTTGTTACGAAAGATATGTTATAATATAGGAGGAAATTATGAACATAGGTGTTTTAGGTTCAGGGAGTTGGGGAAGTGCGATATCTAAAGTTCTTTTAAATAATGGACATAATGTAAGAATATGGACAACAGATGAAAAAGTGTTATCAGCTTTAAAAAATGGGGAAAACCCATATTATTTACCTGGTATATCTATACCTAAAACAATTAAACCTTCATTAAGCTTACAAGAAGTTGTAGAAAATTCAGAGATTTTAATTTTAGCTATACCAGCTCAAGCTGTTAGAGAAGTATTAGAAAAACTAAAATTATACTATAATGATCAAATTATTGTAAATCTTTCAAAAGGGATAGAAATTAATACACATAAGAGAGTTAGTGAAGTAATAAGTGAAATTTTGAATAATCCAAAATATGTAGTTCTAAGTGGTCCTAGTCATGCTGAAGAAGTAGCTAGAGACATACCAACAAGTATAGTAGCTGCATCTGAAAATAAAAATTTAGCAAAGATTATTCAGGAAAACTTTAGTAATGTTTCCTTTAGAATTTATACAAATGATGATGTAATAGGTGTTGAAATAGGTGGCTCAATAAAAAATGTAATTGCTATAGCTGCAGGGGTTATTGATGGAATAGGTGGTTGGGATAATTCAAAAGCTGCGCTAATTACTAGAGGTTTAGCTGAAATTATTAGATATGGTGAGAAAAAAGGTGCGAAAAAAGAAACATTCATGGGTCTTGCTGGCTTAGGTGATTTAATAGTTACATGTAATAGTCAACATAGTAGAAATAGATATGTTGGAGAGATGATAGGTAGAGGAAAAGTTTTGGATGAAATAATAAATAATATGAATATGGTTGCTGAAGGAGTTTATACTGTAAAAGCGTTATATAGTGAAATAAAGGAATTAAAAATTGAAATGCCTATTGTTGAAAAAATATATGAAGTATTATATTTAAATAAGGATCCTAAAAAAGCTATTCATGAATTAATGATAAGAGAATTAAAAGACGAAAATTAACCTTTTATATTTGATAAGGAGGGAGAAACACATGGAAAAGATGGTATATTTTTATGGCGGAGGTATCGCTGAAGGAAATTTAAAGATGAAACACATATTAGGTGGAAAAGGTGCTAATTTAGCAGAAATGGCTAGAATGGGATTACCTGTTCCTGCTGGTTTTACAATTACAACAGAAGTTTGTGACTATTATTGGAAACATGATAGATCATTCCCAGAAGCATTAGAAGCAGAAGTTGAAGCAGCATTAAAAAAATTAGAAGAAGTTTCAGGTAAAAAATTTGGAGATAAAGAAAATCCATTATTAGTATCTGTTAGATCAGGTGCAGCTGTATCAATGCCAGGTATGATGGATACAATTTTAAATTTAGGTTTAAACGATCAAACAGTTGAAGCTTTAGCAAAAAATACAGGAAACCCAAGATTTGCATATGATTCTTACAGAAGATTCATGCAAATGTTTGGTGATGTTGCATTAGGTATTCCTCACCATGACTTTGAAGAAGCATTAAATAAAGTAAAAGAAGAAAAAGGTGTTAAATTAGATATTGAATTAGAAGCAGAAGATTTCAAAAAAGTTGTTGAATTATACAAAGAAATCTATAAAAAAGCTGGAAAAGAATTCCCACAAGATCCTAAAAAACAATTATGGATTGCGATAGAAGCAGTATTTGGTAGCTGGATGAATGAAAGAGCTATTAAATACAGAGCTATTAACGGAATTAAAGAAGGAGAATTATTAGGAACAGCTGTTAATGTTGTTATGATGGTATTCGGTAATATGGGTGAAGATAGTGGAACTGGTGTATGTTTCACAAGAGATCCTAACACAGGTGAAAAAGTAAAATATGGTGAATACTTACCAAATGCACAAGGTGAAGATGTTGTTGCTGGTATCAGAACACCTTATCCATTAGAAAAATTAAATGAATTAATGCCAGATGTATATAAAGAATTAACAGATATTATGGATAAATTAGAAAGACATTATAAAGATATGCAAGATATTGAATTTACAATTGAAAAAGGGAAATTATATTTCTTACAAACAAGAAATGGTAAAAGAACAGCAAAAGCTGCTATTAAAATTGCAGTAGATATGGTTAAAGAAGGATTAATTGATAAAGCTACAGCAGTTATGAGAGTATCTCCAGAACAAATCGATAAATTATTACACCCAGCATTTGATGAAGCAGAAATTAAAAAAGCACAAGAAATTGGAGCAGGATTACCTGCATCTCCAGGTGCTGCAACAGGTAAAGTTGTATTCAGTGCAGATGAAGCAGAAGAATTAGCTAAAGAAGGAACTCCAGTTATCTTAGTAAGACCTGAAACAAGCCCAGAAGATGTTGGAGGTATGAATGCAGCTGAAGGTATTTTAACAGCTACAGGTGGTATGACATCACACGCAGCAGTTGTTGCAAGAGGTATGGGTAAACCAGCTATTGTTGGTGCTGAAGAAATCGTTATTGATGAAGAAGCAAAAGAATTTGAAGCAAGAGGCGTAAAAGTGAAAGACGGAGATTGGATTTCTATAGATGGTACTACAGGAAAAGTATACTTAGGAAAAGTTAAAACAATAAAACCACAAGGTTTAGAAGGCGAAGTTGCTGAATTATTAGAATTTGCTGATGAAATTAGAGTATTAGGTGTAAGAGCTAATGCTGATATTCCAAGAGATGCTAATGTTGCTAGAAACTTTGGAGCAGAAGGTATAGGATTATGTAGAACAGAACATATGTTCTTCGAAGGCGATAGAATTCAAAAAATGAGAAGAATGATTGTTGCAAAAACTGTTGAACAAAGAGAAGCTGCTTTAGCAGAATTATTACCATTACAAAAAGAAGACTTCAAAGGATTATTTGAAGCTATGGAAGGATTCCCTGTAACAATCAGATTATTAGATCCACCATTACACGAATTCTTACCACAAGATGAAGAACAAATGAAAGAATTAGCTCCACAATTAGGTATTACTGTAGAAGAATTAAAAGAAATCGTTGAAAACTTACACGAATTCAACCCAATGATGGGACACAGAGGTGTAAGATTAGCAATTACATATCCAGAAGTTGCAGTAATGCAAACAAAAGCTATTATTATGGCTGCTATTGAAATGGTAAAAGAAGGTAAAAAAGTTAAACCAGAAATCATGATTCCATTAGTAGGTACAGTAAATGAATTAAAATACTTAGATAAAATTGTTAGAGAAACAGCAGATAAATTAATTGAAGAAGCAGGTATTGATTTAGATTACAAAGTTGGTACAATGATCGAAGTTCCAAGAGGAGCTATTACAGCAGACGAAATTGCTGAAGTAGCAGAATTCTTCAGTTTTGGTACTAACGATTTAACACAAATGACATTAGGTTTCTCAAGAGATGATTATGGTAAATTTATCAACGATTATATTGAAAAAGGAATTTATGAAAAAGATCCATTCAAACACGTTGATCAAACAGGCGTTGGTAGAATGGTAAAAATTGCAAAAGATTATGGTAGATCAGTAAATCCAGAATTAAAATTAGGTGTTTGTGGTGAACACGGTGGAGATCCTGAATCAATCGAATTCTTCCACAAAACACAATTAGATTACGTAAGTTGTTCACCATACAGAGTTCCTATTGCAAGATTGGCAGCAGCTCAAGCAGCAGTTAAATTCAAAAGAGGAAAATTTGTAAATTACGCTGATTAATAATAAAATAACTCCGGGATTAATTTCCCGGAGTTTTTATTTTTCAGTATTAAAAATAACATTTTGTAAATCACCTTCTATATTATCAAGATACCAATTCATTTTTAATAGGTCTTCATCAAGTAAACTTTCATTTCTATCTACAATTAGATTTTTATTTGTATCATATATAGGGCCTGAAAATATATCATATGTTCCTTTTTTTAATAGTTCTTTTAATACTCCGACAATTTTTTCAGTTTGACCTGGGATTAGGTTTTTATTTTTATATAATTTAACAACTTTACTGTCCATTCCATACCAATATCTTTTTAAATCTTCGAGATTTTTTGAAGTAGTTATTTCCCATTCATTATTCAATAACTTTTTAACAATTTTACTATATATTTTCCCCCATTTCCAGTAAGCTGATGCAATATAAGTATCTGGAGTTTCTTCTTGGGTTATTACATTATATCCTATAGAATAAATTTTATGTTTATCTGCTATTAATTGAGGTATTGTTGAATCCATATTTGAAGCTAATACGTCTATATTTTCTTTTATTAAATCTAATGTTTTTTCACTTTCTATATCTTCATTTATCCAACAATTAGTCCATTTTACAATTATTTTAGCATGTGGATTAACCGTTTTTACGCCTAAAGAAAAAGCATTTAATGTTCTTATAAATAATGGCATAGGATATGGAGCTATATATCCTATTTTATTTTTTTTCGTGATTGCTCCAGCAATTATACCTGTTAAAAACATTGGTTGGTATATTCTGCCAAAATATACAGATAAATTCCTATAACTTTTATACCCTGCACAATTTAAAAATTTAGTATTTGGATAATCTATAGCAGCCTTATAAGTGCTATTCATATAATCAACACTAGTAGTTATTATTAGATCATGATTTTGTTCTGCTAATTCTTTTATCACATCATATGATTTATCTTTAGAAACATTTTCAACATAAATAGTGTTTATTTTGTCACCAAAAATTTCTTCTATATATTTTCTTCCTAAATCATGTGATTTTACCCAGGTGCTTTCTTCTATATAATTTCTATATACAAATGCGATATTTAATTTTTGGGTTGAATTTGATTTAATAAATGGGGATAACATTTCTTGGAATATATTTTTCTTTTCTTCTAAATAAATTTCTTCTAATTCCTTTATAACCTCTTTAACTTTTAATTTTAAATCTTTATCTAATAATGCTTTCTCTATACCATATTTTTTTAAATAAAATAGAAAGGCTTCCCCTGTAGTTATTGGTAATTTTTCTCCATTTAATTCATGGTATATTTTTCTAAAATTCCAATATATAAACTTTTCAAAAAAATTGAAAAATTCTTTTGGATTTTCCATATTCTCTTCTATATAATTAATTAATATTTCTTCTAATTCTTTAAACCCTCCTTCTCTCTTAAACCAAATCATATTTATTTTAGTTTTTTCATAGAAATCTAAAAATTCATAATATATTCTAATATTTAAATCCATTTCATCATATTTTGGTATTAACCTTCTAACATTAGCCATAATAAAAGGAGAGTCTAGGTATTTTAAAACGCTAACTCTCTTATTACCCTCTACAACGTAAAACTTATTTAAAAATTCATAAGCTATTATTGCATCTCTAATACCTTCTTCTTGTTGAGCTTCAAATAAATTAATCCATTTTATAGCAAACTCTGTATTTTCTTCTAAAAGTGGCATGAAATTTTTTGAAAATGCACTTCTTCTTGATTTGTAAAATGTACCTTTTATATTTTTAAGTGGAACCTCTATAATTCCTAAATTAACTTCATTTATTATTTGAACATTTTTTAATATGCTTTCTAAATCGGCTAAATATCCATCTTTACCTCTATTTTTCCAAAAATCTAATTCTCGTTCTCCCCTTTTTTTAGCATTTAAATATTCTTTTGATGAATCATATCTTTTCATGTTACCCTCTCCCGTTAAAAATAAATATCTTTAAATTTTATTTTTTTTTCTTCACCTATAATTTCAACAACTTCTTTTTTTTCTTCATCATATCTAACATATTTATATGGAACTGAATTTAATAAATAAGATATTTTATTTTTATAATGAATTCTAAAATTAAGAATTTGATCTGTATATCTGGGATGTATGTGACCGTAGAACCAAATTTTAGGAAAATATTTCATATAAATATTAGCCATAATACTAGAACCTTTGTGAAATGCGCTTATGTCTTTTTCAAATAAATTTTCTAATCCAGGCGGTGAATGAGTAATAATAATATCAATATCTTTTATTAATTTAAAAGCCTTTTTGCGCCCTAATATTCTTTTAAATATTTTTGCATCCTTTTCAGAAAAATGAAAAGGTTTTTTTCCATATGAATATGCTCCTGAAAAACCACTAATATAAACGTTTTTATTAATATTTAATTTATTTTTTAAATTTATAATATCCTGATGTATAATTTCTAATCCTTTATAAGTTTTTGAAAAACCAGTTAACTCTACATTGTACAAATTTTTAAAATATTTTTTATCATGATTGCCATATATCATTAAACTTATTTTTGGTTTTAATATATTCATTAAAAAATCAAGATAACCTGGAGATAAATCTCCACATCCTAATAAAATATCACAATTTTTTATTTTATTTGATATATAAACTCGTTCTTCATCTGATACTGCAACTATATCTAGCATATTAACCTTCCTTTCTTTTTTATTATATCAAAAAACGTTTATTATATTACTCGTTTTTTGTATTGCAATATTATTAATTAAGTGTTATAATATTAATATATAGAAAAATTATATTAATTTAAGGAGGAAATATTATGAAATGGGATTTATCTTTTTTTTATGATTCTCCAGAAGATATACAAATAAAAAAGGATTTTGAAAGTGCAGTAATTAATGCAAAAAATTTAAAGGAAAAATATTATAATGTACTCTCTTCAGATGATTTGACTGCAAAAGATATAAGAAATTTTTTTGCAGATTTAGAAAAGGTTATTGAAAAGCCTTATTTTGCAATACAATATGCACATTTGTTATATGCTGAAAATACACAAAATAAAGAAGCACAAAAACTTGTTGCTATGGGGCAAGATTATTTAACTAAAGGGGAAATAGAATTATCTTTTTGGAGACCTGTTTTACTCAGTCATCCAATAGAAAAGTTAGAGAAATGGAAGAACTCTGAAGAATTAAAAGATTATAAGCATGTTATGGAAAAATTAATAAAAGAAAAACCTCATGTATTAAGTGAAGATGCTGAAATGGTATTATCTGCATTACAACCAGCAGGGAGAGAAGCATTTGATTTATTATATGAAAAATTGACTTCTTCATATAATTTTGAAATAGAAATTGATGGTGAAGTTAAAAAAATGACAGGACCACAAATTAGAGCTTTAAGACAAAGTCCTAATAAGGAATTAAGAAGAAAAGCTATGAAAATGTTTTTTGAAAGATATAGTGAGGATAAAATTGTATTAGAAAGTACATTTAATTCTGTTGCAAAATATTATGATACTGAAAGCAAATTAAGGAAATATCCAAAGCCTATTTCAATGAGAAATATGGCAAATGAAGTAAATGATGAAATTGTTGATATGGTTATAGAGGTAACAACAGAACAAACACCTATGGTTCATAGATATTATAAGTGGAAAGAAAAATATTTAGGACATGAATTAACTTTAGCTGATATTTATGCACCATTAGATCCAGTAAAAAAAGATATCTCATTTGAAAAAGCTAAAGAAATGGTATTAGAATCATATTATGAATTTGACAAGGAAATTGGAGATATAGTGAAATCATTCTTTGATGAAAATAGAATACATTCAGAAATTGTACCTGGTAAAAGAGGTGGAGCGTTCTGTTCATATAATATACCAAATTATAAGCCATTTATTTTAATGAATTATACTGGTAATATGAGAGATGTTATGACTTTAGCTCATGAGTTAGGACATGGAGTTCATGGAACATTATCTTCAAAACAAACTCTTTTGAATTATCATACACCATTAACTATGGCAGAAGTTGCATCTGTTTTTGGTGAAATGTTAGTAATGGATAAATTATTAAAAGAATTAGAAGAAGACGAAAGAAAAATGTTTATTGCCTCAAAAATAGAAGATATGTTTGCAACTATGTTTAGACAAAATATGTTTGCAAGATTTGAAATTCAATCACATCAAATGATTGATGAAAATGGTATGGCTACATGGGAGGAATTATCCAATCTATATGAAAAAGAATTAAAAATCATGTTTGGAGATTCTGTAAAAATTACAGAAGAATACAAATATGAGTGGAGTTCTATTCCACATATGATAGGCGTTCCTTTCTATGTATATGCATATAATTTCGCTAATTTATTAGTAATTGCATTATATGAAAAGTATTTAGAAGAAGGAAAATCTTTTGTACCAAAATATAAAGAATTGTTATCAAGTGGTGGTAATGATGCTCCAGAAGTATTATTGTCCAAATTAGGTATTGATATAACAAAAAGAGAATTTTGGGAAAAAGGATTTAAATTTGTAGAAAGAGAATTAATTAATAAATTATAATTTGTAATATAAAAATAACACTAAAATCAAAAAAATATTATAAAATTTATAATATTATATACAATAAAATATTAATTTATCTTAGGAGGGATATTATGAAAAGGCTATTAGTAGTTTTAAGTACCTTGCTATTAGTAATATTATTAAGTAGTTGTTTGGTAAAAGAAAAACCTGAGGTTAATAATCAAATGGACCCAGAATTTCAATTTGCAAGTAATTTACACAAGCTAAATGACTATAGATCATTGATAGATACTTTTGAGTTTTTAAATTTAAAGGCTGGTAGTATTACAAGAACTATAACTGCAGATAGAACCCCATTTAATGATTATTTACAAAAAAATGGAGAAATTATGACACCTTCGGAATTATATGCAAATAATGATAAAGGCGAGAAAAAGGATAATAAACCAAATAGATTATCTAAGTATAGTGGAGTTAATATTAACGACAAAATGTATTTTATAAAAAATGAACATAAAGTATTTCCTAAAGGCGCTGACAATGATCCAGATAAAATGTTAAAAGGATATAATGATAGTACACAATTTAATACATATTTTGTTTTAACGCCGCTAGTTGAAAATGCTAATGATAATGTAGATGAAGCTCCTTATTTTTGGGTTCAACTATTCATTTATCCTGCTGTTCCTGAATCATATAAATATAGGGAAGAAAATTATGTAATTCCAAGTAATGGATGGGGATTAGTAGGATTTGTTGAAGAAAATACCAATAATAAGATAAAAGGTTTAAATTTTGTGAGTTATTATAATGGAGAATACGAAAGGGAAGAAGTAAAGGAAGCAAATTCAGATGTTAAAGTTAATTTAAATTCTATAATTACAAAAAATGTTTTAGATAATTTAAATTCATTTTCATTTCCAAATAAATTAGATGATTTAGAATATACGACTGGTGATTCCACAGTTAATTGGTATTCAAAAACTAAATCTGAAATATATTCAAATGATGATATGAAATACAAGAAAATAGAGTCAGCAAGAATTTATTTTGAGAGAGATAATAATGGTTATGGTAAATTATATATTTCAGATGACAATAATGGAGGTGGAAATTATCCTCTTAAATTATATCAAATGTTTAAACAAGAATTAAACGATAATGGAGATAGAGAAATTGGAGAATACGGATTTATTAAAATAAATGGTTCTATAGGAAATAAGTTTATTAATGAATTAGAAATATCTACTGATAATGATGGTTTGAATTATGTAAAGAAATATTATTTATGGATAAATAAGAAAGATAATGATCCTATATCAAAGAATAATATGTACTACCAAGAAGTTATAAATGTTAAACAAACTTCAACAAATAAATTTGAAGGAACTATGACAGCAACAGATGTTGTATACGATAGAACATATAAATATAATGTTAAATTCTACAGAAATAATTTAGATGAATGGAAATTTGAGGCGACTGATGGAGAAGAAGTTAAATCATTAGATAATAACACAAAAATAATGTTGGTAAAAGGAAAAGGCCAAAATACAATAGATGTAACTTTTGTAACAGATTATGGAATATTTGAAGGAACATTTGATGGAATTAAATTTGAGGGTAAATATAATGTTAATGGTATTGAACATGATGTTCTAATTAATTTAGGAAGTATTAAAATTGATGATAAAGAGTATGAAATTATTAAATGATAATATTTTTTCAAGGCACGTTAATCGTGCCTTTTTTATTTATTATATTAATTTTTTTTATAATGTTAGTTGAAGTGATAAAATATATAGTGATGAATTTAATAACAAAAAATAGAAAAAAGGTTATTATTTAAATAACGAATATAGCATAAGCGAAGTAACAATAAATATATAATTGAATAAAAGGAACAAAACCTTAGCAGATGAGAAATTTAGTAAAAAGAAAGGAGTTGATGTCAAAGAAAAACATAAAGGGACATCCTAGATTTGAAACATTACAGGTGTGCAAGTACAAGTAGATTGGAAAGAGAATATAAAATTACATGATAAAAATGTTAATGAATATGAATTTAATGTATTTAATAGGGTGTCCAAAAGTAAGGAAATAAAAATATGCACCCTTAATTCTATGCCGAAACATTGAATTGAGCGAAAAAACTAAATAGGAGTGCCCAATTCAATGCTAACACAAAAGTATAGAAAAATCAAAGCTTCTTTTGTTAAAAATGAAAATATTTTTGTTTTTAATATCATCGATATATTTTTTAAAGAACAAAATTATTCTTTTGGTAGAAGAAAAAAATACTCAGATAAATCTATTTTAAAAATATTAATATTATTGAAGATGGCAAAATTATCATATAGAAAATCTGAAAATTTATTTCGTGACCATCCTGAATTTTTATCTTTAATAGGAATAGAAGATATACCTTCTTTTCAAACCATCTTATATAGAACAATTACTTTAGAAAAATAAATAGTGATTTAATTGGATATATAATAATATGAAGCTGCACAAATCTCATGCTGCAATAGACGCTAATATTATTAACCCATGTAAGTCATGATAAAGCCAAAGCTACATCTAATAAAAAAGAATTTGGTTTTACATATACTACTAAAGAAAAAGAATTTGGTAAAAAACTTTATTTATCTTTAGATGTTAAGAATGATTTTGTTCTTGATTTTACTGTAGAAAAAGCATCTATGTCAAAATTCTTTGATGATTTATTTATTTCAATTAAATCTATTTTAAAAATATTATTAGATGCTGCATATGATTCATACGATATTTTTTCAAAAATAAAATCTTAGATATTCCTGTTATTGATTTGAATAACAGGAATACTAAATATTATGAATCATATAATAGATATGTTATGAAATTGAAAAGTATTTAAAGATGATTATAAACTACGTTGGGAAATAGAATGCGTAAATGGCATTATGGATACAATTTTGGAACTGAGTATTTTTGGTATGTTAGAAATAGAAATTATTTAACTTTTGCTGGTATTGTTGTTTTATTATTTAATTGTTCTCTTTAATCTTTTCCATGGTTATAATTTAAAAAAGATTTCTAATTTTTCGGTCCTTAGACTTTTTGGACAGTCTAAAATAATATAGATAAATATTTAGATTTAATAAATATTGGAGAAAAAAGTGTAATAGATGCATTATATGAATTAAGCGAATTAGAAGTAAAAGCTAAAGAAAAAAGAGCAATGAATGCATGTGTAAAAGTAGCAAATTTTCCATTAAGAATAGAAGATTTTGATTTTGAATTTCAACCAGGAATAAACAAACAAGAAATATTAGACTTAAAAAGCTTAAGATTTGTAGAAAATAATGAAAATATATTATTTGTAGGAGCTCCAGGAGTTGGCAAGACACATCTTGCCGTCTCCATAGGAATTGAATGTGCAAAACATAGATATTCAACATATTTTATTCATTTTCAAGATTTAATGTCACAACTGAAAAAAGCTCACAAAGAAAACAGATTAGAAACTGGTATTTTGCAAAATACAAAGTGTTAATAATTGATGAAATAGGATATTTACCAATTGATACAGATGCATTATTTTTCCAATTAATATCAAAAAGATACGAAAAGCACAGTACAATAATAACAACAAATATGCCTTTATAAGTGAAATATTTGGAACACCTATGTTAGCTCAAGCAATATTAGATAGACTATTGCATCATTCTCATATTATATCTATAAAAGGCGAATCATAAGGTTAAAAGAAAAAATGGAGTTTTTTGCTAATTCCTCATCGAATTTCGTTTCTAATTCTTAATTCTTTTTTTGTACATTTTTATTTTCCCTTTTTTTAACATTCTGATGTTGACTTTTATAGCCCAAAATTCTTTGGTATGACCAGATTATAATAAATATTGGAAAATTTTTGGATAAGTTAATTATTATAATAATTTCAAATTTATATTTGTTTATTAAGAATAAGTAAAAAATGTTACAAATATATTAATTAACAAAAGTCTATTAAATAAAGAATTATAAAAACACCCCATATTGGCAGGGGTGTTTATTTTTCTATTGTTTTAATTTTATTTATATATTATGTAAAAAAGTTCTAATTGTTACAAAAAAATATATTTGATGTGTAATTTTTTCTTAGCCAATAATATGACAAAATTTGTTATAATTAATTCGCAATGTGAAAAATATAATTTAAAATATTAAAGGAGGTTGCAAAATGAAAAAGTTTGCCGTTATTATTACTTTAGTATTAGTTTCATTAAATATCTTTGCAGGTATGTTTGGGTATGGTCAAGGTGGAGAAGTAAATGTATATACTAGTAGACATTATGATACTGATCAAAAGTTATATGATGAATTTACAAAGGTTACTGGAATCAAAGTTAATGTAATTAAAGCTGGAGAAGATGAATTAATAGAGAGAATAAAAAATGAAGGAGAGGATACAAACGCAGATTTATTTATTACTGCAGATGTTGGTAGATTACATAGAGCAAAAACAATGGGATTATTACAACCTGTAGCAACAGATATATTGGTTAAAAACATTCCTAATAAATTAAGAGATAGAGATAATTATTGGTATGCATTAACAATGCGCGCGAGAGTATTAGCATATGCACCAGAAAGAGTAGATATTTCTAAAATAAAAACATATGGTGACTTAATAAATCCTGAATGGAAAGGAAGAATATTAATTAGATCTTCTTCAAATATATACAATCAATCTTTAGTAGCTTCTTTCATTGCTATATATGGTGAAGAATGGGCATATAATTGGGCTAAAGGAATTGTAGCAAATATGGCTAGAGAGCCACAAGGAAATGATAGGGCTCAAGTAATTGGTGTTGCAGCAGGTGAAGGAGATATTGCCGTTATAAATACATATTATATGGGTAAAATGTTAAATTCTTCTGATCCTCAGCAAATAGAAGCTGCTAAAAAAGTTAAATTACACTTTCCAGAAAAAACACATATAAATGTTAGTGGGGCTGGAGTAGTAAAGTATGCAAAAAATAAAGAAAATGCTATTAAATTATTGGAATTTTTAACAAGTAAAGATGCACAAGAATTATATGCTGAAGCAAATTATGAATATCCTGCAAATCCTGAGGTAGAACCATCAGAATTTTTAAAATCATTTGGTAGTTTTGAGCCACAAGGTATAGATTTGACATTATTAGGTGAGTATAATTCAAAAGCTGTTGAAATAATGGATAAAGCAGGATGGAAATAATATGAAAAAGACAACGTTTCTTTTAGTTTTGATTATTTCTATACCAATATTTATAGTCTTATATAATTTAATTTTGCCTTCTAATCAAAACTGGAAACATATATATGATTATTTATTAAAAGATTATGTTATTAATTCTTTGAAATTAATATTTGGAACAGCTATACTTTCATCTATATTAGGTGTATTAAGTGCTTGGTTTGTTAGTTATTATGAGTTTCCATATAGAAAAGCAATTGAATGGGCATTAGTTTTACCATTAACAATACCACCTTTTATAGGAGCATATGTATATGCAGGTATGTTAAGTTATACAGGTACTATACAAACCTTTTTAATGAAATATACTGAATTTAAAGGTAAGTCATATTTATTAGATATAATGTCAATTCCAGGTGCAGTATTTATATTCTCAATATTCTTATTCCCATATATATATTTAACAGTAAAATCTTTTTTTTCAAAGCAAATTACAGGGATTATTGAAGCATCTCAATCTTTAGGTAAAAACATTCTAACAACATTTTTTAAAATAATTCTTCCCTTGGCTAGACCCGCTATTGTTGGCGGGACTAGCCTTGTACTTATGGAAGTTTTAAATGATTATGGTGTTGTAAAGTATTTTGGTATACCAACATTTAGTACAGGTATTTTTAAAGCATGGTTTTCATTAGGAGATATTAATACGGCTATTAAATTATCGGCTGTAATGTTATTATTTGTCTTTATAATATTATCTTTAGAAAAATATTTAAGGCAAAATAGATCGTATTTTACTAAAAATAAGAAACCTATAAAAAGAAGGAGTTTGAAAGGAATACAGTTGTTTTTTGTAATGTCTTTTTATGTTATTGTAATATTATTATCTTTTTTATTACCAGTAATGCAATTAATACAATGGAGTATATTTTCATATAAAAATACAAATATAAAATTTTTAGAATTAACTTTTAATTCCTTATTTATTTCTTTTATTAGTGCAATATTAATAATAATTACAGCTTTAATTATTTCTGATACTATAAGATTTAGCAGAAAAAACTCAAAGATATTATCAAAATTAGCAACTATGGGATATTCAATACCAGGAGCAGTAATTGCAGTAGGTGTTATAGTATTTTTTATAAACTTAGATAAAAGTTTATACCCATTATATAATCTATTAGGATTAAGAACAAAATTATTATTATCTTCTTCGATATTAATGTTAATATATGCATATATTGTTAGATTTTTAAATATTGCATATAGTCCAATAGATGCAAATTTTGAAAAAAATGGTAAAAGTTATCATGAAGCTTCAAGAAGTTTAGGAAAATCTTTTTTCTATACATTTTTAAAAGTAGATGTTCCTATGATTAAACCTGCTATTATTAGTGCATTCATTTTTTCTTTTATTGAGATAATAAAAGAATTACCTTTAACGCTTATACTTAGACCATTTAATTTTGATACATTAGCTACAAAAGTATTTGAATATGCAAATGATGAAATGATACATGAAGCTTCAGTCGCTTCATTAACAATAATAATTATCATATTTATATTTATTATGATTTTGCGAAAGATAACAGGAGATGATAAATAATGTTTTTATATCTAGAAGATATTTGGTTTAAATACGATAAAGAATATATATTAAAAGGAATTGATTTCCAAATAAAAAAAGGTGAAACTGTAGCTATAGTAGGAGAAAGCGGAAGTGGTAAAAGTACTATTTTAAGAATAATTGCGGGGTTTGAAAAACCACAAAAAGGAATTGTTAGATTAGAAGATAAAGTATTGACTTCTAAAAAACATTTTGTATTGCCTGAAAAAAGAAATATAGGTTTTGTTTTTCAGGATTATGCTTTATTTCCTCATATGACAGTAAAAGAAAATATAGAATTTGCAAAAAAAGGTAAAACGCAAGAAATGTTGAAATTAGTAAATTTGGAAGGATATGAAAATAGATATCCATATGAATTAAGTGGTGGTCAACAACAAAGACTAGCTCTTGCGAGAACTCTTGCTACTAATCCGAGGCTACTATTGTTGGACGAACCATTTAGTAATTTAGATGAAATACTAAAAGATAAAATAAGAAATGATTTAAAAGAAATATTATATGAAGCAGGAATTACTACTATTTTAGTTACGCATGATAGGAACGACGCTCTCGCTTTGGCAGATAGAATTATCATTATAGAAAATGGAAAAATAACATTCACTGGCATTCCCGAAGAAATATATACATAAAAAGAGAAGCATACTGCTTCTCTTTTTGATTATAATGGGAATTTTGACAATCCAACATCTACTAAAATAGTTTGACCATTAATATTACACAAAAAATTTTAGGAAACTTAATAAAATTTATATTTTCAAAAACTTCTCAATAATAGAATCAAGAAAAAGTCTTTCATTGTCTTCAAAAGAATAATATCCTAAAGCAACTCGTTTTTGAGTAATATTGTACTTCAAAGCAAAAGATTTCAAATTACCATCAACTTTTGGAATAATAGGCCATTTAATATCGTAACGGACACAATTTCTTAAAAAGATATCAAAAATATTTTTTTCGCTATCAGATAAATTAAAATAATGAACAATAAATTCTTTTTTATTTCTTATATTCTTTAATAGCTTTAAAATTAAGTTTTTTCTCGCGATATAAAATAGACTACTTCTGGTAGACTTTAGAAAGTCATAGTTCTTATTATTAATATTATTTATCAAATTTTCTTCTTGAAAATTTGATAGCATTAAATTAAAAAAGTACATCTTCTCATAATTACTTGAGAAAAATTTAATGATTTTATCTTTATCTCTTTCAAAAATCAACTTCAAAATCCGACTTTTTGTAAAATATGGTTTTTCTATTAATGATGAATATGTTGCTAAAAATACTATTGGAAAATTGAGATCAAATATAGTCATAATTTGGTTAATGTTATTCTTAAATAAAAAACTAATATGTTTTTTATTTGAACGATCATAAAAATCTTTATTAAATTTATTATCAACATTTATATTATTTTTTAATTCATTCACAATTCTTGAAATTTCATATAAACCAATATAATTATTAATAAAAAAAACATCAAAAATAGTATCAAACCAATTATAAATTTTAAATAAGTCTTCAAAATAATAACCGATGTAATATTCTAATAAATCAGCAGCAATTAACGCTTTCTTCTTATCTACTTCTCTTATCCACCATGCTGCATTATTCAATCCAGAACATATCATTGTGGGATGAGGAAACCTTTTTGCAAAATTAAACCCTTCAATAAATAAATCAAAAGCTTTATGAAAATCTTTATTATTTAAATATTTTCTGGCTTCAGAATATTTTAATAATGATTTCTGTGCATAACTACTTTCATACTCTTCACTCCAATATCTAACAAGATTTTCATCAATTAAATTTGAAAATCTTATTTCCATAAATCTCAAAGCAGGAATAATAATTTTTCTTGCTTTTTTATTAAGAGATTGAATATTATTTTTAATCTTACTTAGTTCAATATTAGCTTTTTTAATTTTATTATTATTAAATAAAATACTAATTTTTTCAAGAGTAGCAAGTTCATTTAAAATTGTAGTAGTAGTAGTAGTAGTAGTAACGAGATCGGCATATTTAAAAGCTTCTCTATGTTTGTTTTTCCAAATGGATTTTAAGCATAAAAGATAATAAACCAAATCTTCATCCTCAGTATTAGTTAAAATATAATTCACAATAGGTTTAGAAAAAGCTCCATATTCTATAATATCAATTAATTTATTTAAGGAATAATGTTTCATAAAACACCTCTTAAATAAAAATTATAAATATTGAAACAAAAAATTAAAGAATGATATTTAATTAAGGTTAAGTTACATTTTGTTACATAATAGTTACTTAAAAATATATAAATATCCAAAATAAAGAATTTCAGAAGTTGAAGTTATATGTCTAAAATATTACCATTTATTAAAAATGATATTGCAGTTTAAAATGTTTATAAAAAGCTAATTTCAGGCTACAAAAGAAACACTTGACAGTCATATGAGAAATGCTAAGATAAATGAGGGGGGAAAAATGAAAAAAATAATTATATTAATAATGGCAATCATAATATTATCTTCAACAATGGTATATGGTGGTGATGATAAAAGTAATTCAACTACTCATTCAACTAATCTTCAAGTTCAAATTGAAAATTCTAGAGGATAATAAGATATCATATGAAAACTAAAAGCTTTATACTAGTTATTTGTAGAATACATTTAAATTATAGCATATAAGGTTTTATGATACAATACATTTTTAATATTAAAAAGAAAGGAAAAAAATGAAATATAAACTCTATCAAAATAATAAAAGAAAGTATCTATTTGACCTTGATAGTGTAACATTAGTCAAACTAGATGAAATAGCCTATTCACATCTTACAGAAAATAAAAAAAATAAAGATGTTGAAAAAGATATAAAAACATTAAAAAATATAATCAATAAAAAAATAAAAGAAAGCGAAAAATTCTATAATTCAGACATAATATTTGAACCATCAAATATTATATTAAATATAACAAAAGCATTTAATCTTGAATGTATATACTGCTATGCTCATAAAGAGAAACCAGAAAGTATGAATATGAAATTGATAAAAGAAAGTTTAGAATATATATTTTCAAATACAAAAAAGAAAAAAATAACAATAACGTTTTTTGGCGGAGAACCATTACTTGAATTCAAAAAAATAAAAGAAAGCGTGGCATTATCAAAAAAATTAGGAAAGAAATATAACAAAAAGATTGGATAGTCAATAACCACTAATGGGATGATAATGGATAAAGAAATAATAGACTTTTTAATCAAAGAAAATTTTTCATTAACATTAAGTATAGATGGTTGTGAGTATATATAAAATTTTCAAAGGACATTTGTTGGAGGAAAGGGATCATATGAAAAAATAGCAGAAAATATAGAGTTAATGCTGGAAAAAAGAAAAAAGTTAAACGTTAGAGCAACAGTAACAAATCAGAAAATAGAAATTAAAAAAATAGCAGAACATTTTATAAAAGAGCTAAATGTTGGTGGCTATTCTTTTGCGATTGCATCATACCCTTACACAAAAAAATGGACAGAAAAAGAAAAGAAAAAATTATACAAAGAAGTTGAAGAAATAATAGAAAAAAAGATAAAAGGTTATCCCGTTAAATATAAGTGGAGTATGGGAAACTATAAAAAAAGGAGAAATTAAAAAATATCCATGTGGAGCGGGGTTGGGAATAGTATCAATAGATATAGATGGAAAAATGTACCCATGCCAGAGATTCACAGGTGAAAAAGACTATGAACTTGGAGAAGTGGGGATGCAATGGGAAGAATTTATTAACTATAAAAAGGAATTTTATAAGAAAGTAGTTAAAAAAATAGAAGAAGATTGCGGTTTATGCGAATTGAGAAATATATGCGATGGTGGATGCCCATATGAATTATTAACAAAAAGCAAAAGCCGAAGTATTTCTTGCGCCCTAACAAAAATAGGAGTAGAAAAATTAAAAGTAGGGAGATGATAAAATGAAAAGAAATATATTAATGATTTTATTTATGTTAGCAATATCAGTTCTATTGCTTTCTGAAAATTTGACAATAATAAAAAAAATTAAATTGGACGGCAAAAAAAATATAAAACCAGTTCTATCATTTACAAAAGACGAAGTAATAATTACACCAATAGTTGCAAAAGGAAAAGAATTTGAAATATTAATATATTCATTAAAATCTGATACAAAACAAATAATAAAAAAGGAATCTCCAGCACTATATGAAATTAATAATTTAACAGGTGCAACATTAATAACAACATATGCATTTGAAAATAAATTCTGGATAATATGTGGAAATGAAAAAAATGGAGATATGGAAATAAATGAATATATAAAAAAAGAAGGAAAATATATATTTAACAAAAAGCTTAATTTAGGAGTAAAGTCATTTGCAGCTACAATCGATTATGAATTGAAAGATAAAATAATAATGAGTGTAGGCATAAATGAATCAGAACGAAAGGTAATGATAGTGGATATAGATTTAAACTGGTATAAAGAATTAATAACATTAAAAGATTTTTCAGGGATATTAGAAATGGCAAAGTATAAAGATAAACTATATATATTCGAAACAATACCAGAAAAAAGTGTGACATCTTTTTTTGGTTCAAACAGTAAATATATAAAGTTAAAACACACATTTGATGCAAAAAACTATGAATTAATAAAAAAAGATGAAAAAACATTTTCAGATATGAACTATTATACATATATATATCAAGATGAAAAATATGTATATTTTGGTAATTATGGGGGAAAAATAAATATAAAAAGATATAATCTTGATAATAATAAAATAGAAAATATAAATATGGAAGAAATATATCAATTTTTGAAAGAAGGAAATATAAATTATCATTATTATACCTATAAAAATGAAAAAATATTAATAGAAGTGCAGGAAGATAGTACAACAAAAATAATATTAGGAAAAATAATAGACAATAAATTTAAAATATTATGGGAAAAAGAACTAAAAAAATCCGATTATGTTATATTTCTCTGTTCAAATACACCTTTTAAAGTTAGTTTGAACTTACAAAATCAATTTGAAATATTTCTTTTTAATGGAAACATTTATAAAATAAATCTTGAAACAGGTAACATAAATAAAATTTTGAATAAAGCAATACATTTTTTTAAAATGAAAGATAAGTATTATGGTGTATTAAACGAAATAGAAAAAAAAGAAGATAAAAATCTTTTTATATTTGAAGTTTATGAATTAAAACTTGAATAAAAATATGAATTTTAAATTCTGTGGCTGGAAAAGTTATTTATAGCGGAGTTGAACCTTTATGGAACATATAAAAATTGTTAAATTAAAAAGCAATAACCAAATTGAAAATTGCATTTTAGATTATTGTAGTGGTTATGATGGTGGAACATGTAGTTTAACAGATGGTTGTTTTACTATTGATTTGGGAGATTGTAAACCAACAGATATATGTAATGTCGATCACTGCACTGGTAATAATATAGATATTCCAGAATAATAAACTTACTTTTCCAGCCACAACCCTATGGATATTTTTTATTAAAAACTTTAAAAAACATTATAATTTTAACATAAAATATTTAGAAATACAAAATATAAAAAATGTTGAAATTGGTGGTGAAAAAATGATAGATATAAAAAACATAAAAAAGAAGTTTAAAGAAAAAGAAGTTTTAAAAGGAATAAACTTTGATGTAAAAGAAGAGGAAAAATTTGTAATATTAGGAGAAAATGGAGCAGGGAAATCAACACTATTTTATATATTAACAAAAGTATATAATCCAGATGAAGGTGAAATAAAAATAAAAAAAGGCAAAAAACTATTGGGTTTTGTAGAAGAACCACAATTTATGAAAAATATGAATGCATACGAAAACATAAAATATATAACATCATCAATATATAAAAAAATAAACAAAGAAAGTATGGATAAATATTTAAAAATAACGGGAATACAACAACATGCAAAAAAGAAAGTTGGTAAATATTCAACAGGAATGAAAAAAAGGCTTGCGGTTTCAATATTACTATTAATAGATCCAGATATATACATATTTGATGAACCAACAGAAGGATTGGACCCAATAGAAAGAAAAAACTTCATTAAATTAATGGAAGATTTAAAAGAAAGAGGAAAAAGTATAATAATAAGCACTCATGTATTATCAGAAGCAAAAGAAATGGCAGACAGAGTAGGTATATTACATGATGGAAAAATTAAAAAAATCCTATCAAAAGATGAATTTAAAAAAAATGATGAATATATAATATTTACAGAAACACAGAAATATCCCGAATGGTTAGAATACAAAATAGAAGAGGGTAAAACAATAATAAAAAGCAACAATATAATGCAAACATTGGAAAAACTCACACAATATGGAATAAGAATAAAAGATATAGAAAAAAATACATCTATCCTGGGAAAAACATTTATAAAAATATCATCAGGAGATGGAAAAAATTGATTAAAGCAGAAATACAAAAGATAAAAAAAGATAAATTTTTTATAGCATCATTAATAATATACTATTTCTTTTCAACAATAAGGGCTAAAGGTATAGTTTATATGATAGCAAGAGGATATTATGGAAAACCATCAATATCCATAATAGCAGCAAAATACTTTGGAACAATGTGGAACTTTATGGGATTAATACAATTAATAGCAATAATACTTGGAATAAAAATATTACATGAAATAACAGAAAGTAGATTATACACATATATATTCATGGAAAATACAAGATTAAAATTCTACATAAAAAAATCAATTTCATTATTCTGGATAACAACATTATATAGTATATATAATCTAATAATATTAACATATTACTATATGATAGTAATTGGAAAACCCGATACAAAAGGGATGTCATTAACAATAGTAGCATATTTAAATTATGAAATAGCAATATTGTTTACTGCATTATTGGGAATGATGATATATACAATTGTAAAGAATAACTTATTTTCAATAATAATATCATTATTTGTAATATATAGTTATTTCCTATTGCCAGTTCAAAATAAAATATATCATCCATTAAATTTTGTATATATAATGACAAGAAAATTAATATCCTCAAAAGGAATAGAATTTATAATGTATATTAGTTTGTGGAAAATAATAATACCATTATTAATGGTAACAACAATATTTATGATAGGATATCTATTTTTCAGAAAATATGAACCAAAATATTAGATTTGAAAGATATTAGTAAAAATATATAGAATGGAAAATAGAATTTGTAAATGAACACAAAAAACTCCTGAATTTTCTTAACCTCATTCTCAAAGAGAATATATCAAATATTGTATAATATAAATTAAATAATTAACAATAAAAACATATCATTTGATAAAATAAATAAGTAAAATTATTAAATTTAAGAAAAGAGAGATTTACATTAACGTTATTTATATTATATATATTTTTTGTTAAAATTATTACAATTAATAAATAAAAACTAAATCTTTATTATAGCAGGTGGAAAAAATGTATAAAGAATCATATTACAATTACTTTTTAGAAATAGATAAAGTTCCGGTATTAGTTAACTTAAGAACAGGAGCAATAGCAGAAGTAAACCGTGAAAATGTTCAAAAAATAAAAGAAACATTAAAAGGGAATATAGTTGATAAGGAATTATTCGAACAATTAAAATATGGTGGATATATTATAGAAAAAGATTATAATGAATATGAAGAAATAAAAATGAGAAATTATAGAGCGCGATTTGATAATTCTCGAGCGACGTTTACAATAATTCCAACTTTCCAATGCAATTTTGATTGTGTATATTGTTATGAAACAAAGAGAAATAAAATAATGACAATAGAAAAAGCAGAAGAAATAGCAGATTATATAATTAACACAAGCAAGAATAAAAAAATAATATCAA
>NZ_LNGH01000013.1 GCF_011057715.1 Marinitoga sp. 38H-ov | reverse complement strand
TGAATAACTCTTCAGTTTCATGGAGAAGGCAATTTGATAAGTTGGAAAATGCATGGAGACCTATTTTTGAAAAATACAATGTAAAAATTGTTTTTAATGGCCATGTTCATGCATATGAAAGATTTGAAAAAAATGGAATAACTTATATTACAACAGGTGGAGGCGGAGCACCTTTTGATCCTGGAGCAAATGAAAATATTTTACCCCAAACAAAAAAATATGAATATGGAGTATAGAATATGTTTTAGTAGAAGTAACAGATAAAAAAATAAAAGTTTTGGTTAAAGGTGTAGGTAAATCTGAAGATTATGATGTTAGAAAAGCAATACCTATTGATAGATTATTGGATTATATAGAAATATATCATTAGAAGAGAAAGCTTTTGCGAGTGAGTCGCAAGCTAGAAATAGATATACCTATTATGCTTCTGTAGGTAAGAAGGAAGGATACATTCAAATCTCTAACTTTTTTAGAAACTTCAGAAAAAATACACAAAAATATTCTTTAAATTCTTGAAAGAATCTCTTGACGGAGAAATTATTGATATTAAGGCTGATTTTCCTGTAGGATTAAGCGATACAAAAACTAATTTAATGTATTCTGCAAATGGTGAAAATGAAGAATGGACAAAATTATATCCTGAATTTGCTAAAATAGCTGAAGAAGGTTTTGCTTTAATAGCATATGCTTTTAGAAGGATTGTTCATCACGAAGAAAATTTTATTATCAAATATTGAAAATAATAAAGTATTTAAGAAGGATGAAGAAGTAAAATGGATATGTCTAAATTGTGGATATATATACGAAGGCGAAGAAGCTCCAAATAAATGTCCAATATTACCTATCCTCACGATTATTTTGAATTATTATCTTTTAATATACAAATATATAGCAATATATATTTTATAATTTGGTATTGATTTTTAAAATAAAATGTTATATAATAATCATGGTTTGGGGTCGTGGCGCAGCTGGGAGCGCGCTACCATGGCACGGTAGAGGTCGTGGGTTCAAGTCCCATCGACTCCACCATATTTGAACGATGTTTTTGATACAATGTGTATGAAGCCTTGAGAAATCAGGGCTTTTTTGTTTTTTTGGATAGGTAGTGCTGGAGGGAAGTGGAAGTGCTGGATGAGTTAGATGAAAATTTGCTGTAATTAGAAGGAATTGTTATGATTATGTAGAAAAATATTATTAAGGTGAAATAAGATTTTAGATGTAAAGCATTTTTTAAATCATAGATAACATTAAATTAGAAAAGAATAAAAAGAATAGAATTCTTTGACTGTAAATTTGCTACAAATCAAATTATACAAGAGGAGAATCAATGTTATACCTTTGATTGGCTTTGGGAAAGGGATTTAAGCAAGAAACTTGAATAGTAAATATCAAATTTACGAAAGCAAAGTGGTGTATTCGCTAATGAGGATTTTTATTGATACTAACATATTTTTAGACTTTTATCGTTCTAGTAAAGAAATGATAAGTATATTGCAGTCTCTCAAGCAATTTAAGAAGTATATTGTATTTCCAGAACAGGTTTATAATGAATTTAAGAGAAATAGAGTTATGATTTTAAACAATTATATTGAAGAATTGAAAAAATGTAAATTTCCTTCAATAAATCCGATACCAATAATAAAAGAACAAGAAGAGTATAAAGAAATGCAAAATATAAAGGATTTATTTAATAAAACGCAAAATAAGCTAATCAGTTTTGTGGATAACATGATAAAAGATCCAACAATGGATTCTGTATTAAAAGAAATTGAAGACATTTATGGTTCTTCTGAAATAACAAAAATTTACAATACTGATGAAATTATTAATAAAGCACGAAAAAGGCAGTTACTCGGTAATCCCACGAAATCATATAAAAAGACAGATAATTTAAGTGTGGGTGATGAAATAATTTGGGAAGCATTATTATCAAGCGTGGATGACGATTTGGTAATAGTATCTCGTGATAATACATATAAATATAATTATGATTTTTTAAGTATGGATTTCAATAGGGCTACAGGCAAAAAACTTATCGTGATTACTGATATGATCAGCGAAGCTCTTAAGACTATTGGAGAACATGTATCATCAACTTTAGAGAAACTCGAAGGGGAGCAGATAGAAGAAATAAAAGCAAATCAAGAAAGAACATATCTATTTTCAATAATTATAAATAACAAAATTCATGGATATGCACATTAAGTATGAATAATTCGTTTGAACAAGAAGATATAAAATTTTTTTTTATTGTAAAGCTTATACTAAATTTTCAGGAGTAATCTGTACTACGTGCGGTCATTATAATGATGATTAAGTCTACTACAGTGTTGACTAACCTGTTAACATCGAAGAAAAAGATGCATACTTAAAATATTTAAAAGAGTTTTTCATGAGTATGATATATCTTAGATATTTGTTTTTTTGGGATCTTTTTTAATAGTTGGGACGGGTATTCGATTAGAATGCCTATTCTATTTTTTGAAAAAATTTAAGGAAAATAAACTTTAATGTAGAAATATTAAATATAGGTTAATACTATGTATTAAAGATGTTTACCCCTTTTAGGGGACGGGAACATAATATATTGGGTATACTTATTAAATTTTAAACATCCTGATTTTTATTTCTAAAGTTTATGTATTTCAGATAGGAGTGGAAATATGCTTAATTTATCTAATGATGCGTTAAAACAACTTCAGGAAGCAATTTGCAGGCCAGAAGGAACAATAGAATTTACATACGTTGCAGAAAACTTATTCAAATCAAATTGTTTACACGAAGTAATATTAGAAGTAATTGCAGGAAATCATTATTTTAAAATTGAAAAAAATAATATGAATCTGATATTCTATCATTTTTCACCAGGAACTGATACAAGAGTTGCAGTTATTGATTTGGTAAAAGTAAAACGTGCACCTATAATTTATATTTGTTTTACTTGGACACCACAAGAAATAAATGCGTATGTAGGGCCTTATAAAGTAGGAGGGGAAATAATAAAGGCTGTTGGTAAAATATCATCTATAAAGTATAGAATAACTAAAAATGGTGATATAGTACAGCTCGGAGATATGGGGGTTGAAGTAAGTTATTATAGTTTTTTTGTAGGAGGTAAGCCAATGCTTAAACCAACAGCATTTGATACATGGAAAAATACAATTGAAGCAATTAAAGTATTACAGAAAGGTTCATCAGATGACGGGTATATTTTTGAAACTATTATATCTAATTTATCTATTGTAACTCTAGTTACAGGATTTGAAGTTTATTGCAAAACGAGATTTATTGAATTGGAAAAAGAAGGTATCAAACCTAATATAGAAGCATTAGTAACTAGCTGTTTTTCTAGAGAAGAAATTGAAAAACAGATTCCAGAAAATTTAAAAAATAAGGCGTCAAAAGAAAATAAGTCATTTTTAGAGATAATAGCTGATGAAAAGATAAACTTTCAAAATTATAAAGAAAACAAGAAAGCATATAGAAAAGCATATAATATTAAATTCAGTGAAATTGGAATAAAGTCTGAAGAACTATCCTTTTTGCAACAAATTATTCGATTCCGACATAGGATTATTCATGTTTCTCCTTTTATTAGTATGTTAAATCAACCTGAAGTTTCACCAGAAGAACCGATATTTTCTAGCAAAGAATTAGTTAGAAAAGCAATGGAATGTTTTGATAAATTTATTAACAATCTTCATCAGACTACCTTAATATAAGCTAAACCAAGTTATACTTTAGTATAAAACTTCTTTAATAGTAAATTTTTGTAATAAACTACAATTCTAATAAAATAATCAGAGATTTCGCACTTGAAAATTTTTATGGTGACAAACCTGTTGATTTATAATGGTTAAGAAATAGTAAGTAGAAATGAGGTACTTTCCGATTTTTACTGGAAAATATAGAGAAAAAATTTGCATAAAGAAAGCATCCTTTTTATAATAGTTTTGCTACAAACAAACATAAAAAGGATGCTGATAAAATGAATAAAAGTTATTTAAAACAAATGCTCACTTACTTTTCTAAAGTATATCATCTTGGAGAAAAAATCAATACCTTAAATAAAAAAAGATTTAAATCTCCATTCGAAATTTCGACGATTACCTTTATAGTTTTATTTGCATTCATGCTTCAAATAAGGAGTTTTAATAAATTAGAACATTGGCTTAAAAAAGGTAAATTTAAAAAGATACTACCTAAAAATACTAAGATACCTCGAATTGACTCCATTAGGCGGTGTTTGAGTGATTTTGATTTAGAAGGGTTAAAAAATATTCATAGAGATATAATTAAAACTGTCATTAAAAACAAAGTATTTCGAAATGGGACTTTAGGTGGATTAAAAGTAGTTGCTATAGATGGTGTAGAGTTGTTTGAAAGTACTAAAAAATGTTGTGAAAAATGCCTTTCACGAAAACATAGGGATGGTATCACACATTATTTCCATAGAGCTGTAATTTGTTCAACAGTAGGCTCTGATCCACATATTATATTAGGTGCAGAAATGCTTGAGCCTAAGATTGACAGTTCAGATAAAGATGAAGGTGAAATTACAGGAGCAAAAAGACTAATTAACAATTTATATAAGAAATATCATCATTTTGCAGATATAATAGTAGCTGATGCCTTATTTTGTAAATCTACATGGATAAAAGAAGTTCTATCTATAGGAATGAATACCGTAGTAAGGGTTAAGGATGAAAGACTTCATATTGTAAAGGACGCATTAGCATTATTTAAGTGCCGTGAAGCTAATAAAGAATGGATTGTAAAACAAGGGAATGAAAAATATACCAAAATTAAAGCTTGGGATGAAGATAATTTTGAAATGGCTGATGCAACTGTTAAAGTTAGATTTATAAGGTTTGTAGAAGAAATACATACTGGAGATAAAATAGAAATTAATGAAGCTTGGATTATAACAACAGATAAATTTACTTCATCACAAACTTTATGGGAAATAATGCACAAGAGATGGGATATTGAAAACAATGCTTTTCATCAACTTAAAACAGAATGGCATTTAGACCATTGCTTTCTTCATAGCCCTACGGGAGTAGAAACAGTGCTAATGTTTATAATTATAGCATTTAATCTTATGCAGTTATATTTTTTTAGATGTATTAGAGGTTTTAGAAAGAAACGAATGCTTCAAATAAAATTATTGAAGATATAAGAGATGATAGATTTACAATAGAAGATAGCTGGAATAACCCAGTATTTGAAAAAACTTAATGCAACAATAAAATTGGAAATTAATTATTTAAATTTTTGGGGGTAGGGGGAGTTATAACTATTTTTGCAACCTATAGGGCTGGCGGAATACCATTTATTCAAGAAAATGTAATAAAATATAATTATAGTAAAAACAAAAATTCTACTGGAATTTTGCTGCTAAATCTCTGTAAAATAATCATTCAACTTGAATTTATGTGCTTTTTTCTTTATTATTTAAGAGTAGAGAGGAATAATAAAAAAAGAGTTATCACAGCGGACCAACTTTTTTAAATAATTTTCAATATATAACACTTTTTATATTGATATTATTTCTATATAGCCCAAAGTTATAGTATATGTAAATCATTTATCTGTAAATATATATTATATTTATCTTAGTTTATGGAACTTCTTTTAAATTTCATCATTACGCTTTAATATCTTCATTGAAAGTGACTACTATTTGGAGGTTAAAATTCAATCCTTGTTTTAACACTAATATATTGCTTTAAATAACTAAAGTAATCTTATTAATATTAAGGAGGAGAAAAACTAATGGAACAGCATATAACATTAAATATCACTGCTAAAAACAATTATTTAGAAGTTATAAAGGAGCATTTCCCACAATGTTTTGATAGATTCGGGAATTTTGATATTGAGAAGTTTAAAAAAGAATTACAACCACAAGAAGTCGATTTTTCAAAAGAAAGCTATGGCTTAGACTGGCTTGGGAAAAGCTATGCAAGATTACTTGCTACGGATTCAGTAACTACTTTAATTAAAGAAGATAAAGAATGGAATAACAAAGAAGAAAATAAAAATTCACAAAATTTGCTTATAAGAGGAGATAATTTAGAAGTTTTAAAGCATCTTTCAAATGCTTACTATAAAAAAATTAAAATGATTTATATAGATCCTCCTTACAATACAGGTGATGATGGATTCGTATATCAAGATAATAGAAAGTTTACAGTAGAAGAATTTTCAAAACTAGCAGGAGTAGATGAAGAAAAAGCAAAAAGAATATTAGATTTTGTAAATAGTAGTAGTAATTCACACAGTGCATGGTTAACATTTATGTATCCCATACTTTATATTGCTAGACAACTCTTAAGAGATGATGGAATTATATTTGTCTCTATTGATGAAAATGAAGTGGCTCAACTAAGAATTTTAATGGATGAGATATTTGGAGAAGAAAATTTTGTTGGGGATTTTATTAGGAAAACTAAATCTATGACCGGAGACAAAAAAACTGGTTTAAATATTCAACACGAAAGTATAGTTTGTTATGCTAGAAACATATCGAATATTTTTTTAGAAGGAGAAGAAAAAGATTTTGATAAATATGATAATCCTGATAATGATCCAAATGGAGAATGGGTTAGTGCAGATCCAAGTGCAAAGAGTGGTGGACCAAGTCTCTACTTTGAAATTATTAATCCGTATACAGGGAAAATTGATTTGCCTCCAAAAGGAAGATATTGGGCTTTTTCAAAGGAAACTTACACTGAATATGTGAAAAAAGGAAAAATAAAATTTAAAACGCACCATAAAAATAATGAAAGAGGTTTCATATTTAAAAGATATAAGAACGAGCTTCAAAGCAGTCGTAATCCAGTAAATAGTTTGGAGTTTTGTAATAACATTTATATGAATCAAGCAGGAACAAAAGAGTTAAGAGAATTATTGAATGGAGAATATTTTCAAAATCCTAAGCCAGTTGTTCTAATAAAAAAATTAATTTATTATTCAACATCTGAAACTGATCTTATTCTTGATTTTTTTGCGGGTTCAGGAACTACAGGCGATGCAGTAATGCAATTGAATGCAGAGGATGGAGGAAATAGGAGATATATTCTAGTTCAACTTCCAGAGCCTATTGATCCTAAGAAAAACAAAACTGCATATGATTTTGTAAGGAATGAACTTGGAGTAGAAAATCCTACGATATTTGAAATTACAAAAGAAAGGCTAATAAGAGCAGCCAAGAAAATAAAGGAAGAAATCATTGAAAAGAAAATAAATGAAAAAGAAAAAGAGATAGAGGAAATTAAAGCAAGACTTGATATAGAAAATAAAGAGGAAGAAATAAGCAATCTAAAAGAAGAAATAAATTTATTAAAAAATCAAGATTTAGGGTTTAAGATATTTGAAACAATTCCAATTTGGGAAGATTATGATTTTAAAGCAGAAAGTTTTGAAAATCAAATAACATTTTTTGATGCGGTGAAACTAAAAGAAGAAGATATACAAACACTTCTTACTACATGGAAAACATATGATGGTGTTCCTTTAACTGAAGATTTAAAGGCCGTTGATTTAGATGGATATATAGGGTATTATTATGATACAAAACTATATCTAATGTTTAAAGGATTTGAAACAAAACATTTAAAGAAACTTCTTGAAGAGATTGATGAAAATAAAGAATTTAATCCTGTAACTATAGTGATTTTCGGATATAATTTTGAAAGCAAAACTATGAGAGAGATAAAGGAAAATGTATCATCTTACGCAAATAAGAAGAGTATTAATATAGATGTTGTAATAAGGTACTAAACATCGGGGGTATTGATATGTTACGATTTAATTTTGAGAAGAATTTGGAGCACCAAACACAAGCTGTGGATTCAACAATTGGTGTATTTAATGGGCTTGAAATTCAGAAAGTAATAGGTCCAGATTCCAAATATATAAATCCTTTTATTGATAAAGATAAAGGTTTCAAATATATAGAAAATATAAGAAACATTCAAATAAAAAATGGAATTGAAGAAAATATAAAAAAAGATAGTAATATAATAGATATTATGATGGAAACCGGAACAGGTAAAACTTATACATATACCAAAACAATATTTGAACTAAATAAGCTTTTTGGTATATTCAAGTTTATAATTGTTGTTCCAACTCTAGCTATAAAGGCTGGAACTATAGATTTTCTAACGTCTGATAGTACGATAGAACATTTTAAAGAACAATATGGTAAAATTATTAATTTGCATATTGTGGAAAGTCAAAAGAAGACTAAAAATAAAAAAAATACCTTTCCATCAGCAGTTTATAGTTTTGTTAATACGGGCGACTTTGAAAAAAATCAAATACAGGTTATGATAATTAATGCGGGAATGATTAATTCAGATACAATGAGTAAAAATTATGATAAAACATTATTAGATAAATATACAAATCCTTTTGATGCTATAGCATCAGTTAAACCATTTTTGATTATTGATGAACCACATAGATTTGCCAAGGAGAATAAAACTTGGGAAAACATTCAAAAAATGAAACCGCAATATATACTAAGATATGGAGCAACATTTAAAGAATATGAAAACTTAGTGTATAAACTAACTGCAGTTGATGCTTTTAACAAAAATCTTGTTAAGGGAGTAATAGGACATATTATAGAATTTGAAAAAGGTAAAAATTCAATAGTTAGGTTTATAGATTCTGATGGGAAAGAGGCTACATTTGAATATATTGAAGACGATTTAAGACGAACATTTAAATTAACTATTAAAGAAAGTTTAGAAAAAATACATCCGGAAATGACGAATCTTTTTATAGAAAAGCTTAATAAAAGTGAGGTATTATTGTCTAATGGACTTGAGTTAAAAAAGGGAGATAAAATAAATCCATACTCTTATTCAGAAACATTACAAGAAATAATGATTAAAAAAGCAATTAAAAAACATTTTGAGATTGAAAGACAATTATTAACAAGGGAAGTAAAAATAAAACCCCTGACCTTATTTTTCATTGATAACATCGATGAATATAGAAATGAAGATGGATATATCAAAAAAATTGTAGAACAATATATAGAAATTGAGGTTAAAGAATTATTAAAAAATGAGACTAATGACTTTTATAAAAAATATTTAGAAAAAACCTTGCAAAATATTTCTAAAACTCATGGAGGGTATTTTTCAAAGGATAATACTGAGGATGATAAAAAAATTGAACAAGAAATAAATGAAATTTTGCATGATAAACAAGCAATGCTTGATTTGGAAAATCCAAGAAGATTTATTTTTTCAAAATGGACTCTTCGTGAAGGTTGGGACAATCCAAATGTTTTTCAAATTTGTAAACTTAGAAGTAGTGGAAGTGAGATTTCAAAACTTCAAGAGGTAGGACGTGGATTGCGTTTGCCTGTTAATGAGTATGGAAATAGAGTTAAAGATGAACAGTTTTATTTAAATTATTTTGTTGATTTCACAGAGAGTGATTTTGTTGAAAAGTTAGTTAATGAAATTAATGAAAAGTCGGGGGCAATTTCACCTAAAAATATACCTGAAAAACTTGATGACAATATGATTAAAAAAATATGCGAGATATATAAAATAGGAGAAGAAGAACTCTTAGATGAACTCGATTCTAACAATGTAATAACAAGGACAAATAAATTTAAAGAGAAAGGTTTTGAATACATTAAACAAAAATTTCCGTTAATTTTTAATGGTGTCGGTTCAAATAAAGTTAGAAAGGAAACAGATAAGAGTAAAAAAATTCAAATAAGAGTAGAAAAATACTCAGAGCTTAGAGAATTGTGGGAGAAACTTAATCAAAAAGTTTTGTTGGAATATAAAATTAAAGATGAAGTAGAATTTAAAAATATTTTTGTAGCATTTTTAAAAGAACATGCTGGAAGCATGACTTTTAATGGAGTAATTAACAGACAGATTAAAGTGGATATAGATAATAATCGTGCTGCAATTGATGAAGAAATTACAATTAAAGAAAGTGAATTAATCAAGATTTCAACTATGCGTTATGATGAATTTTTAAAACATTTATCTTATGCTTTAAATATTAATATAAAAACTTTACATGAGTCCTTTATTGAATCAAATATTAATATTAATCAATACCTTAATATTTCTACTATAAGGATATTAAAACATAAATTTGATAACTATTTATTGAAGAATGCTATAACTAAATTTGCCATAGAATATCATAAAATAACAAACACAATTCATCCTACTAAACTAACCGATGCTGAAGGTAATATAAGAAATGAAATAAATGCTTCTGATGTGGGAACATTATATTCTAATGAAAAAGTTGCAGATAATTATTTCTTTGAAGAGTTATTTTATGATAGCGAATTAGAAAAAGAAAATATTAAGTCAAATATTAAAGAGGTTATAGTATTTACAAAAATACCAAGGAATTCTATCAAAATCCCTGTAGCGGGAGGTAAAAGCTATTCTCCTGATTTTGCATATGTTCTTAATTTTAAAGATGGTAGAAAGAAATTATATTTTATAGTAGAAACAAAAAATGTGGATGATGAAAATAATTTAAGAGATGAAGAAAAACAAAAAATAAAACATGCTGAAATGTTTTTTGGTGATACTGTAAAGATAAAATTTAAAACGCAATATAGTAACCAAAAAATTATTGATATAATCAATGAAATATATAACAAAGAAATTTAGCTAAAGCTTATAAAATATCCAGGTTTTAAAGAATAAGCAATTAAAATTAATCTGGAATTTAATAGGCAAAATTTAGAAAGGCTATAACCAAATTAAGGTTATGGCCTTTTCTTTATGTGTGCCCGGCATGGGCGTAATCTAGTCGGTGAAAGCCTGATACGGGGGTTGATAGTGCCAACCGTTAGCTTAAGACAAGGGTGTCCATCGTGAGGTGGAATCTGAAGGAAGTCGGCGGCAAAGCTCTGGTCTGATGAACAGAAACTACATATAAGGCATATGCTTGTGGGTGAGTTTGCATAACAAAACAAAGCCCAAAGACTATCCGAAACAGGCGGTGTAAATGTAGCAGATATATGGAGTGAAAGATTACGCTCTTACCCGGGGAGGTCTGATAGATAAGTTATGGATATGAATTTAGAAATAACAACCCATGCAGTGATGTGTGGCTGAACTATCAGAAGTCAGCAGAGGTCATAGTACTACGCAATACGCGTTAGCGAGGGAAGGACTGAACAATAGGAGGTTTTGGAATTTTGAAAGACACGAAGAAGTATGATGAAAGCAGACAACTTCATAAAGAAGGCTATCTACATAAAAATAGAGTGGAACTCGAAGATAATGTAGAAGCGCATAGTATTTCTTCTATGTCTGATAAAGGAAGAAACAATGTCAATGAATATGGTAGTGACTTACTCGAGAAAATATTATCAAGAGATAATATGAATAGTGCATATAAAAGAGTAAAAGCCAATAAGGGAAGCCATGGTATTGATGGTATGACAGTAGTTCTACAACACCTAAAAGAACATGGACAGGAATTAAGGCAGTCATTACTAGAAGGAAGATATACGCCACAACCTGTTAGGAGAGTGGAAATACCAAAACCCGACGGAGGAAAGAGATTACTTGGAATACCTACTGTAGTAGACAGAGTTATTCAACAAGCTATCGCTCAAGTTTTAACACCTATATATGAAAAAAAGTTCTCTGACAATAGCTACGGATTCAGACCATTAAGAAGTGCAAAGCAAGCAGTTGAAAAATGCAAAGAATACATTAATGCAGGTTATACTTGGTCTGTAGATATAGACCTTGCAAAATACTTTGACACAATAAATCACGATAAATTGAAAAGACTTCTATCTAACGATATAAAAGATGGAAGAGTAATCTCTCTAATACGAAAGTATTTACAAAGTGGTGTAATGATAAATGGTGTGGTTATGGAAACAGGAAGGAGCACCACAGGGTGGACCACTATCACCATTATTAAGTAATATAATGTTACATGAACTTGATGTAGAATTAACAAAGCGCAAGCTTTGCTTTTGTAGATATGCTGATGATTGCAATATATATGTCAAAAGCAAGAAAGCAGCAAAAAGAGTAATGGAGAGTATTACGAGGTTTATTGAGGGGAAGTTAAAACTTAAAGTGAATAAGGATAAAAGTACAGTAGATAGACCTTGGAAACTTAAATTTTTAGGGTTTTCTTTCTATAGAGGTAAAGGTGAATATAGAATAAGAGTGCATGAGAAACCTTTAAAGAAATTCAAAGCAAAACTTAAAGAACTAACTTCAAGAAGCAACGCAATGAGCATGGAATATAGGTTTCTAAAACTAAAGCAGGCAATAGTAGGATGGGTAAACTATTTTGCTATAGCTGATATGAGAAATATTCTTAAAACACTTGATGAATGGTTAAGGCGAAGGATAAGAATGTGCTTTTGGAAACAGTGGAAAAAGATTAAGACCAAACATGATAATCTTGTAAGATTAGGAGTTTCCAATAACAAAGCGTGGGAATATGCAAACACAAGAAAAGGCTATTGGAGAGTATCCAACAGCCACATATTATCCAAAACACTAACCAATAAATACCTCAAAGAAATAGGTTTGGTTTCAATATCTGAAATTTATTCATGTGTACATTAATTTCTATTGAACCACCGTGTACCGAACGGTACGCACGGTGGTGTGAGAGGACGCTGAATAAAATAATTATTCAGCTCCTACTCGATTCTCCATCTAAACATTCCTTCCCGCTTCTAAACACAATCCCATAACAAAATCAAAAAACCTCTCAAAAAATAAACACTCAACATTAGCATACACATCTTTGTGTCCAAACTTTTTAACATTATCAAAAATATAAATTGAAGCCTCTTCTGAAACATTGCATATGGCTTGAATCATAGCAGGTGTTAGTCCATGAATATTTTTAAGTAGAGCAATTGGAGCTAAAAGCTCTGCAGCAAATATATGATGGTATATTTTCGTTTTCAGAATAATTTATAATAATCGACAATTTTTGATTTTATGTGATGTAAAATAATGTTATAATTTACCTAAAGGTAAAAAGTAAAAACCTTCAGATTATAATATGATAATATAAACTGCCTATTTGAAGGAGATGATATATTGGCACGTAGTCGTTCATTTACAGAATATATTGCAAACAGATTTGAAAATGAACTATTTGAAGCCATACAGGGATATATTGAAGATAACTATGAACTTTTAGACCTACGATTATACAAAGTTAGAAATATTGGGGGAATTAAATTATCAGATATAGAAGTAAAGTTCGTATCAGTTAATGACTTACCCGGAATGAGAATTGAATTTGATGTTGTTGTAGAAGCTGAATTAGAAGTCCGCGAGGCAGATTATCATTATGATTCTTCTGAATATTGCAGCCATTGGTTCATGCTGAAATGTTCTGGAGATTTGGAGTGCAATTTAGATGACTTTATAATTTACAGTGTAACTGAGTATACCAGCAAAAATAAGCAGCCCAAACCTATGTCAGATTCTCTTGTCCCCTTTATTTATAGTGAACAATTAGAATTTGTTGCCACAGACTTTCTACGCAGACATTACCCAGAAGCATTAAAAACTCCTATGGCAATTGATCCACAAGTATTGGCGGGGAAAATGGGTCTTAAAGTAGAAATAAGAGAAATTACAAAGGATTTGTCTGTTTTTGGACAGATATTCTTTCATGAAAGTTATGCAGAATTTTACGATAAAGACAGCGATGGAATGATTCAAACCCATGTGGATGCTCGTACTATTTTTTGTAGATCCAAAAGCATACTTTCTACGTAACCTTGGATCTGTTAATAATACCATTGTACATGAATGTGTTCACTGGGCTTTACATAGAAAAGCATTTGAATTAGAAAGGCTATATAATACCAATGTTAATAAAATAAAATGCCAAGTAGTAGGTGGGATAAAAGATAGTAATAAAGATGCCACCGACTGGATGGAATGGCAGGCAAATGCTCTTACACCAAGGATTCAAATGCCAATTTCAACATTTAAATCAAAGGCTTTTGAACTTATAAAGAAATATAAACAGGTGTTACAAACAGAAGAAATAATAGATGTAATGGAACCGGTTATTGATGAATTGGCTTTATTTTTTGGTGTTTCAAGATTAGCATCAAAAATACGTATGATAGATGTTGGATATGAAGAGGATATTGGTACTTTCACTTATATAGATGGCCATTATGTTAAGCCACATTTTTTAAAAAAGGATTTTTAAAAAGAAATCAGACTTTTTCAATTGGTGCAATAGACGCAGCTATACAAAGCTTAATGGATATGGAATTAGCTACTTTGATAAAAGAAGGAAGTTATATATATGTAGATTCACACTTTGTTTTAAAGCATCCAAAATATGTAACAAGGGATGAAAATGGATTTACAATATTAACTAATTATGCACGAACTCACATGGAAGAGTGCTGTTTAGTTTTTGAACTATCAATTAAATCTGTATTTAAGGAAAGATATCATAGTGAGTGTTTTCTAAATCGTGATAAGGGGTCAAATATAGATTTTGATTTAAAATTTAATAATGGATTTCAATATGCAAATAAAGAAAAAAGGATGGAAATACTATCAGAAATTTTAGAGGAAGAAGCAAGAATTTTTAATGAACTACCCAATAGTTATACTAAAGCTCTTGAAATGGTCATTAAATGGAGAGGTGTAACATATAAGGAATTAGAAGAGATAACATTTCTTAAAGATAAAACAATAAGTAGAATTGTAAATGGTAAAACTAATGGCTCAATTGAATCATTAATTTTAATTTGTCTTGCACTAAACCTTCCACCAATGATAAGTAACCATATTATTAGTAAATCTCCACATTCACTAAATTTAAACAATAAAGATCATCAGTGGTATAATTTTGTATTAACTACCCAATATACAAAATCAATGGATGAAATTAGACAATTTTTAAATCAATGTGGTGCAAAACCACTATAAAATAGAAAAATTTTTTTATAAAGCGGACACGAAATGTCCGTTTTTTTTTAATATAAACATATTGAAAAGAAGCCTTATATTTAGCCTATTTATTAGGTTAATATGAGGCTTCTTTTATTTTTATCTCTTAAAGTCCTTAAAATAGTTACATAATAACCGGACATGAAGTGTCCGCCACAGCAGTTTGTTTCTATATTAAACTGTATTTAGAAATGAGAAATTAAGTATTTTTAGGTATTAAAAACAAGTTTTAGGTATTTGTAAAGGAAAATTTGCATTTTAAAATTCAAGATTTATTTTAAAAAAATTTTTTTCAAATAGGAAAAGAACCTTCCTATTTAACACTTATTATATAACCACAGAGCAAAGGAAAGGGGGTGAGAAAGTATAGGGGCAAATGAAAGGTGGATGCAAATAATAGAAGTATTGTGCAGAAGAAGGCAGGATACAATGAAGAATTTAGCTTTTGAGTTTGGAGTTACAGAAAGAACTATTAGAAATGACATAAATATCCTATCACTTTCTTACCCTATAGAAACCATTCGAGGAAATGGTGGTGGGGTTAGGATTATGGATTGTTACAAATTAAACCAAAAGTATCTAAAACCTGAACAAGAAGAGTTATTAAGGAGATTAAGCATACAGTTATCAGGTAATGACCTTGCCATAATGAATAGTATTATCAAAGACTTTGCTCTGAAAGCATAAAAGGGAAGGAGGTGAAATCCATGAACGATATAAATTTAGTGCTTGCAGAAGAATTAGAAAGGCTTGCAGCAGAATACGCAAAGAGAGGATTTAAAATAGTTATACTTCATGGAATTGATAAAAATGGTAACTGTACATGCCATAAAGGGAAAAACTGCAAAAGTAGTGGTAAACATCCTATATATAAAAATTGGGAAGAGAAAGCTATGACAGATGAAGATGAAACATTAGAAGAGTTTAAAAAACATCCCAATGCAAATATAGGGTTTTTAACAGGAGAAGGATATTTTGTTTTAGACATAGATACCAAAAATAACGGATATGAGAGTTTAAAAAGTTTTAGTGAGTTAAAAAAGACAGTATCAGTGAAAACAGGTAGCGGCGGTAGCCATCATTATTTCAAGATACCAGAAGGGGTATATATACCAAATAAAGTAGGGATACTGCCAGGAGTAGACATAAGGTCAAGGGGCGGGCTTGTAGTTGTACCTGGGAGTGTTCATAAAAATGGAAATATTATGAATGGATAGAAGGTTGTTCAATAGACGAAGTTAAGATAGCAGAACCTGATGAATGGCTTATAAATTTAATTTTAAACAAAAGAAATACATTTAAGGAAATACCAGAGGTTATAGAAGAAGGCTCAAGAAATTCTATGCTAACAAGTATATCGGGAGCTTTAAGAAGAAAGGGGTTAAGCTATGAAGGGATATTAGCAGCTCTATAATCGGAGAGTTATAAAAAGAATGTGCTAAAATAATAGCAGTTAATGAATATAAAATATTTATATTAAAAAGCTTGCTAATTAATCCATTTGAACTATATAATAACGAAAAAGCTATTATTGTAGGTATAGGTGGAAAGAAAAAAGGTATAAAAAATGAGTTTTCTAATATTTTACTTAAATAGTTTTTATTATTAGCTACATATAATGATGGGAAAAATGATATTAAAAATGATATAATAACAGATAATGATGCCTGTAAAAAAGTATATTTTAAAATTCTTAATGTTCTAGTTTTGAATAATATTTCAAAAAAATCTTTAACATCAAAATAGTTTAATATTAAACTTCCAATAGGTATTAACCATAGTATTAAAAAAAGAATAATAAAGAAATATAATTTTCTCATAACATCCTCCTAAAGAAAGGGGTAAAAAAATGAAAAAGAAATTCAAGGTATTTGTACTATATACATTATTGTATATGCTAAGTAATACAGCATTAGCAAAATTTATTTGGCCTCCATACTTAACTAATCAAGGAGAAACTTATGCTACTATTAATTTTAAAACAATGGATCAAAATATTCAAGTGAAAATATATGAAAATAATATTTTATTTAAATTATTCGAAAATTTAACACCTGGATTAATTCATTTAAAATTAACGGATTTAAAACCAGCTACAAAATATGATTTTGAAGTAAAAACAAATGATGATTATTATAAAGGGTATTTTTATACTAAGGATAATACAAAAACTTTAAGATTTATTGTATATGGTGATACAAGATATTATGATAAACAACATAAAATGATAGTGGATAAAATTAGAAAAGAAAATGCAGATTTTGTTGTAAATGTGGGAGATTTAGTTGAAAATGGTAATGAACTAAAATATTGGAATAATTTTTTTAATATAATTAAAG